>NZ_PJBX01000158.1:0-73352 GCF_002836335.1 Psychrobacter sp. Sarcosine-02u-2
CCACTTCTTCATAGTTTTTTTGGATCAAATCATACGCATTCGTTGGATTGATAATAGGAATAACAGGGATAATATATTCAAAGAATTTACTTCTCTCAGTATCAGTAAACATATCGTCTTTAATAGCATATAAGAAAACCACTCTATCTTCACAATACTTGTTTATCATAGAGTTGAGTTCGCGCAGCCTTACAAAAATTTCGTTATTATTGAACCGATCTAAATCTTCAATGAAGACAACATTTTTTCCAGTAGCTTCAAAAAAATATAAAATTTCATCTAAATGATCGTTAAGAATAGACTTTTCTTTTTCATTCTTTATATTAAATTCTGAGTTATGAAAGTTAAGCTTAATCTCAGATAATTCAAAAGAGACACTTAATAACTTATATAACAATAATATAAAGCATATCAAAAAGCACCAAAATGCTAATTTTGGTAGCCAATTAGGTAGGGAGTATATAGCTTCAATATAATCAACCTTATCAAAAAACACTAATCCACTTATAATTAGTATTATTACTAGCAAGGCTGTAACCTTATTCGTTAAAGCATTACCAGTAATTCGTTTAAATCTTGATAAGGGAATTTTATTTTGAGGTACAGCATAAAAGAACTGTTGTAGTATGCTTCTTTCTATAAGCTGAATCTGCTCAGGCGTTAACTCCTCTTCTATTTTCATATCACTGTTTTTTTCATCAGTAGTATTTGAGTCTTTGTCGTCTGAAAAAGTATCTTTATTGATCTGAAAAGAAGAAAGAGAAATATCTAAAAAATCCCATTGGCTATTTTCTTTATATTTTTTCTTAAAGGTATTTAAAATACTACTTTTTCCTGAACCATATATTCCTGTTACAGCTATATTGAAGACACTTTCTTCATTCAGTGCAGATATTAGTCTATTCTCATATTTTTCATAGCTCTCTTTTTCCTCTCCTTGATCTAGATTATTTAGAGGTGATAGAGAATGAACTTGATGCTCATTCTCTACTTTAGAATTATTGATTTTTTCTAATTTTATTCTATGGTTAAGTATTATTTTTTCCACTAATTGAATATCCTTTTTCAGGGTTTGCTATAGAATTTCAAAGAAAGGTTTAATTTCACTGCGTTACAAACTTAGCTTTACAAAAATACTAAGTCTAAACCCCACCCCTAAACGCCGCATAAACCCGATTTAATCCCTCACGCAACAGCGCCTCAGGACAAGCCACATTAATACGCATTTTCAAATGCCCCTCACGGCCATATTTAATCCCTGCATTGAGCTCAACTTTAGCAGCTCGCAGCTTGTTATACAGCGTCTGATTATCATCGCCGTACGCCGAGCAATCCAGCCAAATTAAATACGAGGCTTCTGGGCGCATAATCTTAATATCGGGCAAATGCTGCTTTAAAAAGCTAATGGTTAACTCTATATTGGCTTCAATATAATTAAGCGCCTGCTCAAGCCATTCATCGCCCTCTTCATAAGCGCTACGCATCACTTCATAAGCAAATAAATTGAGCTCATACTCGTCATTTAACTGCTGCTGCTGACTGATTTTTTTTATTAACGCATCGTCTTTAGCAAATATCATCGAGCCTTTAATACCTGCTACGTTAAAGGTTTTGGTCATCGAGGTTAGGCTGACCACTTTATGCTCGTAGCCTTTTGCGAGGGTTAAAAGAGGTGTAAAAGTATAACCACTCAAGGTTAAATCTTGATGAATCTCATCACTAACAATCGCCACATCATGCTTTTTGCAAAGTGCCAGTAACGCTTCAAGCTCCTGCCTCGTCCACACGCGCCCGCCCGGATTGTGCGGATTGCATAATAAATATAACTTAACCTTATGCTCGATTATCTTGGTTTCGATATCAGCCAAATCTAACTGATATTTACCGTCGACTTCTTTTAACGCTGACATCACAAGCGCGCGACCATTTTGCTCGACCTTGGTCATAAAAGGCGTATAAATGGGGTCATTAACCAGTACCGCATCGCCTACTTCAGTAAATACGTTCATCATCAGCGCTAAACTTGGCACGACGCCCGGCGAGAACAAGATATTTTCTTTATCTAGCTGTAAATTATAACGACTGCCATGCCAGCCAATAATCGCCTCGTACAATGCCTCAGTCGGCTTGGTATAGCCCAATATGCCATGCTGCGCGACTTGCTCAATCGCGTTTAAGATAGGCTGGGCGGCCTTAAAGTCCATGTCCGCGACCCACAGCGGGATGGTATCATCGCTATAATGCCATTTGACTGACCCTGTATCACGTCTATCTATTATTTCATCAAAATTGTATTGCACCATCAGTCTCCTAAAGCATAGATCTTTGAATTATTAACGCCCCTTAAACTCAGCCTCCCTTCTCTCTACCATCGCCATCGCACCCTCTTTCGCATCTTCTGAATGAAATAAATGTGGCAAATAGCTATGAATATTAGCCAATGCGGCGGCAGTTCCACTACGACTGACATCTTGTGCTGAGGACAGTAACCCTTGTACGCCAAGTGGTGCAGCTTTGCAAATCTCTTGCGCAATAGTCATTGCCCGCTCGTATTCTTCGCCATTCGGCACTACTTCACTGACCAGATTCAGCCTATCAGCGGTTTGCGCGTCAAAGGCTTTACCAGTCAGCAAATACGGCATGGCTTTTTGCCAACCTGCTGCCTGTATGAAACGTACCGTTGCACCGCCAAACGGCATGATACCGCGCTGTACCTCCATTTGTGCAAAGTTGCAGTTATCACTTGCGATGACCACATCACTGTTTAGCATCAGTTCAATGCCCGCGGTAAAGCACGTGCCTTTTACCGCAACGACGACAGGTTTGCTGCGTAATTTACCACCGATACCCCACGGGTCAATCTCATTATCATTAAAATCAAACGCACCTTTATCCCATTTATCCTGTAACTCCATTAAATCAAGCCCGGCGGTAAAGTGCTCGCCATGGGCAAATATGAGCGCACAGCGTAAGTTATCGTCACTTTCATAACACGTCAGTGCTTCGGATAACTGCTGAATCATATGACTATCAAAGGCGTTGCGTTTATCGGCGCGATTGAGCCCAATCAGGCAGATATAGCCGTCTGTTTCATAGGTGATGCGGTTATCGCTGCTGTGATTATTACTTTCCGTTGTCATATTTTTATCCTTTTAAAGGTATTATTGTCATCTGCTGCGCTTATAAAATAGCCGCTTTATGTTCATTTGGCTTAGTTTCAATATAGACACCCCTATGCTATAACGCAAGGACAGATATAAGCGCACAGGCAGATTGCTATTTTTTATTCGCTATAGGTAATTCGGTCGCAATGGATAAACAGATAGAGGGACGCGAAATCTGCTAAACTGGGTGATTATATTCAAACATTGCAGTCCGAAACTATGACCAGTAAGCCCATCACCAATACATCAAACGTCCGTAGAGCAAGTGCTAATAATCATCGCAACCGCTCACCTGAGACCGCCAAAAAACTCGGCAAGCTACATCCGCGCAATCCGCACCAAGGTCGCTATGACTTTGCGCTATTAACCCGTGCCCTGCCTGAATTGGCCAAGCACACCATCACCAACCCGAATGGCGAGCCGACCATTAACTTCTCTGATAGTGAAGCGGTACGCGTCCTGAATCAGGCGTTACTCGCTCATTATTATGGTGTTAAATTTTGGGATATTCCAGAAGGCTATCTCTGCCCGCCGATACCGGGTCGCGCAGATTACATCCATTATATTGCCGACTTATTGGCGCAAACCACGCACGTTAATGACGACAATACACCGCCGACTGGTAAAGAAATTCACGCCCTTGATATTGGTACCGGTGCCAGTGCCATTTATCCAATTATCGGTAGCCAAAGCTATGGCTGGCGTTTTACCGCGAGTGATATCGACCCTATTTCGGTCAATACCGCCGCGCTTATTTGCGAGTCTAACCCGAAGCTAAAAAGCGCCGTTAAAGTAAAGCTGCAACCTGAGCCTAAATTTATCTTTAAAAACATCATCGGTCGTCAAGATTACTTTGATGTGGTTATTTGCAACCCTCCGTTTCATGCGTCATTAGAAGAAGCGATGCAAGCCAATACCCGCAAGCAACACAACCTACAACGACATCGTGGTAAGAATGAAAACGAGCAAATCAGCCGCCATTCAACCAAGGCTGGAAATGCTGCGCAAAATCTAAACTTTGGCGGTCAGCATAAAGAGCTGTGGAGTGAGGGTGGCGAGATTGCCTTTTTGACCAAGATGATGAAAGAAAGCCAAGATTTTGCCGAGCATGTTGGCTGGTTTACCAGTTTAGTGTCAAAGTCAGAGAACGTGAAACCATTACAACTATTATTAAAACAGCTTGATGTTGCCCAAATGCGCATCATCGAGATGAGCCAAGGCCAAAAGAATACCCGTGTTCTAGCGTGGCGCTTTAATACTGACGAAGCGTAATTAATAAAAAATGACTGTCTAAAAAACATTTATTTAAAGTTTCACGTGAAACAAAAAAACACCGCTTTGATTATCAAAGCGGTGTTTTTTTATAGCGTAAAAGATAAAGGTTAATAAACTAGCTAAAGAACATCACCTTTAAGCCAATGAGTATAAGTACTAGCCCACCAAGCGCTTCCGCCTTATCTTCAAGATGCGTACCTGATTTCTTACCCAAATACACACCAAAGACGCTAAAAATAGCAGTGATAATAGCGATAATTAAACAGGCCAACCACGCATTAAGCGCCAACAAATTCAGCGTAAAGCCAGCTGCCATGGCATCAATACTGGTGGCGATCGCAAGGGTAAACATGGTGCGATGATTGATATTTTTCTTTAGGCTGTCATTTACAGATACTGTCTCACTATTTATATGCAGCGCTTTATCTACCGCCTCTTCTCCATCTCCTAAAAACACTTCATAAAGCATTTTGCTACCAAGACCGATAAGAATAAAACCACCAATCCAAGGTGCAGCCGCAGCCAACCAGCCTAATAAAGCTGCGCCCAATAAATAACCAATCAGTGGCATCACGCCCTGCGCAATACCGAAATACAAACCCGCATAAATCGCCAAACGCAGCACATAATGACGATGCTGTTTTTGTGATTTAGCCCCTAACCCAATCGCAACAGCAAACGCATCCATTGCAAGAGCAATGGCAAGTAATACAACTTCAATCATTTTATTCTTCGCTTATTTCTGCTTATTGTCATAAGTTTCACGTGAAACACTACATCAATCTAATCGTTTACCTTTTCCCAAAAACTACGCTTTTTACCATGCTTGTCTTTAAGGGTAATGACATATTCTTTATGGGTCGCAAGTTCACTGTAAGGCTTAGACGATTTACTAATAACCGTATCAAGTTTGGTTAGACGATCGAAGTAGCGAGCGGCGTGACCATAAGCTTTGCTGCGAGAGCTGTCTAGAATATCGTTAAGTAAAGTGCGATAAATAATAACTTGAAGTAAATCTGTCTTAGTTGGCAAATCTTTTAACATGCTTGTGAGATCTGTATAATGCACATCAGCAAACTGGGAATGACGGGCAACTGCGACCTCATTAGCAAGCTCAATCTCTCCTATTTCTAGCAGTAGCGATGTGGCCATAAATACATTTTCTTGTTGTTCTGCCAGCTCATAAGCTCTTTTTCGCCACTTAGATTGCTGAGAAGGACTGGCCACAGCCATGATAGCTTTTAGCCGCGAAGGGGTTGATTGTAGCTCAAACGCCTCGCCTAGCACCTCCATGAGCGCGTCGGTATCTTTTTGCATGTGATATATGTGACTCAGCCAATCCAAACGTCTGATCTTATCTAATAGACCATCGCTTTGCCACTCTTCATCTAAGTAGTGTAATGCCTTATCAAAAGCTCTTTGATTTAGCAGAAATGTTAGCAACTCTTCTAATCTTCGAGGATGAACCGGTCTAGTCTCTTGCATCTCAAAGAATATGGTTTCAAAAAAACCCACATCACCTAGCGCCCTTGTTAGGTTTTTTATGGCGATCTCAATTACCATTTTTTCATAGTTAATTGAAAAAGCATCATCACTTAAAGGGCTGTTTTGCCTTTCATTGAGCGTATCTTTAATTGCTTTTTTTGTTTGGATATTCTCACGCTCTTGTTGATAATCAGCGATCAATCCACGTATCTCAGTCTCAGATAACAGTTGATCAATATTTTCTAATAAACTATCTTTGGTACCATAATCATTATCGTCAGCCAGCACTTTTACTTTCTTTATCCAAGCTTGACTGAGTATATCGCGCTCATCAACAGGTATGTCTCGCTTTTCTTGCTCATAGCAAGTGCTAGCCACTGCTAGCCAAAATGACGTCAAACTCCTATAAATATCACCGATATAACCGTTGGAATCATCAGCACGTTCTAGGCTAGCATTAGTAGACTCTATAAATAACTCAAGTAACGTCAAGCACTCTCGTGGTTGCTCAGGATAAAGGCTCATTATATCGCTAGCTAAGTGCTGAAGCTCAGTAGCAAATTCACTAGATTCCCAGTAATCTACAAACTTCCTTCGTCTTCTAAGTCCTTTTAGTGTAGTGGTTAACTTTTTTATAAGTTTAGGTTTATTTGATTGTAATAGCAGACGCTCAATTTTTTTATCGAGCATTTTATCTATACCATACACCTCAGAGACAAAATCAATTAAGGTCTTTTTTGATAGTTGTGACAAATACTTCTTTTGTTCTGCGTTTAGCATAGTATTCCCTTCACTACTTTATTGATAATATTTCACATGAAAAAAGCCACCTTGCGAGCAAGATGACTTTATACCAATAAACAATTATATTCAAACTTCAAAACTATAACTTCAAGGACTATAAACTAAAAGCTAAATATCTAAATTAGACACGGTCAGCGCATTCTCTTCAATGAAAATGCGACGTGGCTCGACATGGTCACCCATTAGGCAGGTAAACATATGGTCAGCGGCAATCGCATCTTCAATTGTCACGCGTAACATACGGCGGTTTTCAGGATCCATGGTGGTATCCCAAAGCTGATCAGCGTTCATCTCGCCCAGCCCTTTATAACGCTGAATCGCCAAACCACGACGCGCCTCAAGCATCATTTGTTGCCAGAGATAATCAAAATCGCGTACTGGGATGTCTTTGGTCGTACCTGCGCTTGCTTCACGGCGGATAAAGGCGTCTTCTGCAAGCAAGGTATTCCATTCAGCGGATAAGCGCAGCAGCTTGGTATACTCGCCTGAATTGATAAAGCTGGCATCTAGCAGATAATGATGCGCCAGTTGATGCACATAAACAGTGATACGCGGTAACCACTGCGCTTTGGCAGATAAAGAATCACTGTCATCAGCAGACGTTTCACCTTCCTCAGGTTCCACCACTGCGGTCATACCCAATAAATCAGCAGCGGCAGCATCCATATTCTTTGGTTGCGGCGCATGAATATTGACCAGTTCAATCTCCGGACTTAAATCACTACCAAAGTGCTCAAGCTGCGTTTGTAATGACGTTTTCCACGCTTCCATCGCTGACTTATCATAAGTCATATCGGTGCTAAGCTTCGGCGTATGGGTCAATGCATCCAATAATACCGCTGGATAACGAATCTGCAAACGCGCTTTGATAAGCTGGGTTTGGTTATAATCATTGAGCAAGGTCTCAAGCGCTTGCCCAGTAATAGCAGGCGCATCAGCACTAATATGCAATTTAGTATTATCAATCGTCGAGGATAATAAATACGCTTTTAAGGCTTCATCATCTTTTAAATACAGCTCTTGACGACCTTTTTTTACTTTATAAAGTGGTGGCTGAGCGATATAAATATAACCGCGCTCAATCAATTCTGGCGTTTGACGGAAGAAAAAGGTCAACAGCAGCGTACGAATATGCGAGCCATCGACGTCCGCATCGGTCATGATGATGATTTTATGGTAGCGTACTTTGTCAGGATTATATTCATCCGGACCAATGCCGCAACCAAGCGCGGTAATCAAGTTACCAACTTCAGCAGAAGACAGCATTTTGTCAAAACGAGCACGCTCAACGTTAAGAATCTTACCTTTTAGTGGCAAAATTGCTTGAGTCTTACGGCTACGACCTTGCTTGGCTGAACCACCAGCAGAATCCCCTTCCACAATATAAAGCTCTGACAATGCTGGATCTTTTTCTTGGCAATCCGCCAATTTACCCGGCAGGCCTGCGATATCTAGCGTGGTTTTACGGCGGGTCATCTCGCGGGCTTTACGCGCCGCATCACGCGCACGCGCCGCATCAATGATCTTATTGGCAATTGCTTTACCGGCACTTGGGTTTTCAAGCAAATAGTCGTTAAACTTATCATGCATGGCCGATTCAACGGCAGATTTCACTTCGCTTGAAACCAGCTTATCTTTGGTCTGACTGGAAAACTTAGGATCCGGCACTTTTACCGAGACAATCGCTGTCAAACCTTCACGCGCATCATCACCCGTGGCAACGATTTTCTCTTTCTTAAATAAGTTTTCGCGATCCATATAGCTGTTAAGTCCGCGCGTCAAAGCTGAACGGAAGCCAGATAAATGCGTTCCGCCATCACGCTGCGGGATATTATTGGTAAAACACAATACTTTTTCGTTATAGGTGTCCGTCCACTGTAGCGCCACTTCGACACTGATACCGTCGTCTTGCTCACTAGTGAAATGAAAGACTTCATTGATACCGTCTTTGCCCGCATTAATGTAGCTGACAAATTCAGACAAGCCGCCCTTATGCTCAAACTCATGACGTTTATCGATGCGCTCATCGGTTAGGACAATGCGCACGCCAGAGTTTAAAAATGATAGCTCACGTAAGCGTTTGGCTAAAATATCGTACTCAAAAATGGTACCAGTAAAGACATCGTTACTCGGATAAAAACGGATTTGCGTACCGGTTTTATCGGTCGCTTCCATCTGCTGAATATCGGCATCAGGAACGCCATCGGTATAGGTTTGATGATAATGATAGCCTTCGCGCCAAATATTCATCTCAAGCTTTTTAGACAAAGCGTTTACAACTGAAACCCCAACGCCGTGTAGGCCGCCCGATACTTTATAGCTGTTGTCATCAAACTTACCACCAGCGTGCAGTACAGTCATAATAACCTGCGCTGCCGATACACCCTCTTCTGGATGGATATCCACAGGGACACCGCGACCGTTATCCATGACACTGACCGACTCGTCTTCATGGATAATGATATCAATTTGGTCGCAATGACCAGCCAGCGCCTCATCGATAGAGTTATCCACCACCTCAAAGACCATATGATGCAAGCCGGTACCATCATCGGTATCACCAATATACATACCCGGACGTACGCGCACCGCTTCTAGTCCGCGCAATACACGAATATCTTTGGAGCTATAATCAGAGGGCATTCCTTCAGGGACGGCAGCAGGCGCAGTAATCTCTACAGCGCTGCCGCTCATCAATTGTTCGTGGTCGGTAGGTAATGAATCACTCATGTGCATTCCTTAATCTAGCCATTATCAGCTATATGTCATCTGCTCACCACAATGGCAACGCTCGACGACGTTATCTTAAATTTAACGTTTTATGGTCAAAATATGTAGTTATAGAGTTAGCAAAAGTTTTATCAGAAGTCGCTTAAAAGAAGATAAAACAGTATTAAACAAGTGGACTTAAATACAGCCAATTTCTCAAAGACTGTTTTTAATATACGCTGTCATTTCTTTTACGCTTCATTAAAACAGCTTAGAGATAAGCATATATCTATCAAGCACTTAGAAGCTGAAAATTATCAAGAAACCCTTAAACAATACTGATAAAATTTTATAAGATAACTTGCTGAGAACAGGGCAAAAATAAAGCTCTATTTTAACATTTTTCTGGCGCTAAGTCACTGTTTACTGACAGTTTTCTCGGTATTAAGCAAGTATTTTAGAAAGGCCACTTTTCTACTAAACACATAAGCATAATAATGAAATTTTGCGGAAGATATGAAGCGTGGTTGATAAAAATGAAGCACAAACTTAGCGGATATTGACGAAACTATTTCTAAAAAACGTTTCTATAAAACATCTTTATAAAGACCTTAGGCTTCCTTGTTTCACATGAAACACGTTAGGTTCTGACCAATACTCATTCACCAACGGTAAGATATCTTCGGTTAAGCTAGTCATAAATACCTGACATGGCAGCTGCGCCAATGTCGACAATAGAATTTGTATCGCCCTAGCATCAAGTTCAGCGGTAATATCGTCTAGTAGCACTACTGGCGTGGCTCGCGCCTTATTATGGTCATTTGGCAAAATAACACTGCTATTGTCCTTTTCTATCGCATGGGTAGAAGTGTTTTCATTAAGCAATAACGGCAATTGCGATAAGCGTAGAGCGGTAATTAACAGTTTTTTCTCGCCGCGGGAGAGAACGTTAGCAGCCTGTTCTTTTATAGTCGGTAGTTTGGCCGCGGTGTCTGCTTTTTCTATGGTTTTTGATACTGCTCTCGCACTGCTGTCTGCTTCGTTGTTAGCATGCTCTGATAAATCACTAGAGCGCCAATGTACATGGATATCGGCGCGGTGATTACCTATCCGCGTGTAACCCAGCTGCAAATCCTGCTCCAAACGCTCGTTAAGCTGGATATCTAGCGGGATATTGGTATCGTAGCCAGCGTTATAGCTTAAGCTTAGTTGCTCAGCGTAGGTAGGCAATAGCTGCGTGACACTCTTCGCAAAGTAAGGCTGCCAGTCGCTAAAGACTCGCTCACGATAATGATGAATAAGCGCCGCATGACTAGCAAGCCCTTTGTCCCATGATTTTAATTCAGCAAGCTGCACTTGCGTTAGGTAACGACTCTTTTTTAGCAAACTATTGCGCTGTTTTAGCAAACGTTGATAGGCGATCCATTGCGGATGAAAACCCTGTTTCATGTGAAACACTAGCCAATCTAATAACTGTCTGCGACTGGCACTACCCTGCTCTAACATATCCATCGATGACGGATCTATCAGTAATGTGGGTAGCTGCTCGGTTAAGATGCTTTGGTTATAAACTGTGGTTTGATTTAGCCGTAGAACCGTCGTCGCATCGGCTTGCTTTTGAATAGCTAAGGTACTGCTATCATTGAGTCTAGCATGAACAATTACCGCATCTTGATGGTGCTGAATATAGCGTTTAGGCTGATGATGACGGAAGCTTTTACCTCTTGAAAGCAAAAATATCGCTTCAAGTAACGAGGTTTTGCCACTGCCATTTGCTCCGATAATAACGTTGCAAGCAGCAGTATTTACACTGATTTGGGTCAGATTACGCAAGTGTGAGATCTGTAGACGTTCAATCATAATAGTGACAGCCGCCTATATTACGCTTATTATTTAGCAAGCAAAAGTTTGTTATTTTTCATAAGATCACCAAATTATATACGCATGGGCATAATGACATATTGATGGAAGTCATCATTGAGCTGATTGACCAGTACCGAGGCATTAGATTGGCTCATATGCATTTGCAAATCACCTTGAATCACGCCCAAGACATCTTGCAGGTAGGCGGCGTTAAAGGACAGCTCCATCGGTTCGCCTTGATACTTTGCTTGTATCATCTCGACTGCCTCGTCTTGCTCAGCATTATTAGCACGAACTTCTACCATGCCATCACTGGCAAAATTAAACACCACACCGCGAGATTTCTCATTACTCAAAATCGCCACACGGCGCAACACATCTGTCATTTTTTCTTGGTTAAACAAAGCAAGCTTATCTGTATTACTTGGCATGACACGGCGATAATCCGGGAATTTACCATCGATAAGGCGCGCGGTAAAGGTCACCATTAAGTTATCACTCACCTGCCCTGTACTATCTACATCACCAAAGGGTAAGCTTACTTGTAAGAATTCACGGCCAAAGCTCAATGTCACAGCATTATCTTTATCGCCCAGCATCTTACCAAGCTCAGAAGCCAAACGCTCAAGCTCAATCACCGCTTTACGCGGCAAAATCGCTTGCATATCTAAGTCGCTACTGACATCAATGACACTACGCGCCAACGCCAGTCTATGACCGTCCGTCGCTACGGTGGTTAGCTGCTGCTGTGACACATCAAACAGCATACCGGTCAAATAATAACGCACATCTTGGATAGCCATTGCGAATTGAGTTTTATGAATCAAATCCGTCAAACGGCTACGACTGATGGTTAACGGTGTGATGTTTTCGGGGTTACCCAAGCTTGGATAATCCTCACTAGGTAGTGTACCCAAGGTAAAACGGCTCTTACCACTGGTTAATAGACAGCGCTCATTTTCTTGAGTGGTCAGATTGACCTGCGCTTGCGTGGGCAATGATTTACAGATATCTCTGAGCTTTGTGGCAGGTAAAGTGGTTGTACCTGCTTCAATACAGGCACCAGCAGGCAATTTTAACGTCGATGTCAGCTCTACTTCTAAGTCAGAGGCGGTCAAAATCAGCGCCGCCTCCGACAATTGCAGCTTAATATTGCCCAAGATAACCATGTTGTGGCGCTTATCAGCAGCCTTGGCAATCAAGTTAATGGCTTTTAGTAACGACTCTCGATTAATCGATAATTGCATGCTTAGTTACTCTTGTTTATTAGTTACTCTTATTAAAAGAATTTTGGTGGTGTGTCAAAAAGTATGCTGATTAAAATTTGAACAATTTTGAAGCCTTGAAAAGCCCTATAGAATCAGAGAACTTAGCATAGATTTCTTATTGACTTTTATCGCCAGCATACTTTTTAGAACACCACCAGAATTTTTATACGTTTTTAAATCATAGGATTTTAAAATAATGGCTTAATAATACCTTGTCTACTGATGATAATCCATACAGCTTCTGTCCGCTAAGCATTAAAATAATATAAATCATATCGACTCGTGACAACATTGTGACGCCATAAGCTTCTAACCCGCTTGCAACATTAAGGCAAGCGTTTTGTAATCCTTATCAAACGCGGGGTCAGCGGCGCGTAGCTCATTGACCTTATCACAAGCATGCATCACTGTCGTATGGTCGCGTCCACCAAATGACTGACCAATTTCAGGAAAGCTTTCACTGGTTAATTCGCGTGATAACGCCATCGCTATTTGCCGTGGTCTGGCAATGCTACGCGTACGTTTACGACCCATGATATCTTTGACGCTCACATCATAGTATTCGGCGACCACTTTACGAATATTATCCATATTTACCGCTTGCACGCGCATCGCAACGATGTCTTTTAGGGCGTATTGCACCATCTCAAGTGTAATGGGCGCGCCCGTCAAGTTGGCATTGGCAAACACCTGATTGAGAGCACCTTCTAATCGTCTAACATTAGAAACCACGTTTTGAGCAATGAATAGGGCACACTCTTTAGGCAGGCTCATACCGTACGATGCCGCTTTTCTTTGTAAAATTTGTACTCGAGTATCAATTTCAGGTGGGTCTACTGCAACCGTCAAGCCCCAAGAAAAGCGCGACCTGAAACGCTCGTCAAACTCCGTCATTTGCGATGGATGACGATCTGATGCCAAAATCAGTTGCTTATCACCGCTGGTAAAATCTGCAAATAAGGTCAAAAACTCATTGCTACTTTTTGTTTTGCCCGCTAATACATGAATATCATCTACAATTAATAAATCTACTTTTTTTATTTTCTTTTTAAAATCTTCTATTTTATTATTTCTTAATGAGTAAACTAACTGATTAATAAATTTTTCGGAAGTGAAATAATAAAAACTTAGATTATTTTTTAAATAGCGATGCGCTACAGAATGCATTAAATGCGTTTTTCCCAGACCAGAAGGTCCGTATATAAATAAAGGATTGTGCCGATTTTTTGATTGGCGTTTACCAAGCTCGTAACAGGCCTTATAAGCCAAGTTATTAGACTTACCAGTGACAAAGGTTTCAAAGGTGAAGTCAGGATTCAGATAGCTTAATGATTTGGCATCGGCAGACTCGATCAGTTCTGCATGACGCATATTGGCATCAATATCTGCTCTAGCAATATCATTATGCGTACTTTGAAAATTATAATCAGTAGGGGGAGGGGAGGGCTGGTCTTCTTCAAACAATGAGCCTGACTGGGCCAGATTACTATCAACCATCTCACGGCCAGCATTATCAACACGTACAATAACGGCTTCAATACTACCTTGGCTATGTTTAGCAACCAACTGCTCGATGTCGTGTAAATGATTCTTTTTGATATAGGTTACAAAGTAATCATTAGGAGCAAGAATAATCAAGCTATTGGCTTCTTGATGTGCAGATAACGGTCTCAACCACATCGTAAAGACATTATCTTTAACATGATAACGTAAGTCGTTTAGGCATTTATCCCAAATAGTTGCTGTATCAATCATGAAAAATACTAACCCCATAGTCCAAGGTAATCGGTCAAAAGAACGTCATTTTTATAGTGTAAATCTATCAACTTTAAGCCCCAGAAAGCCTCTTGTCTTAACAAAGATATCTTATGGTCACATGACTCAAAATCATACATCTAGTAGGGCGCTAATCTAACACAAACAGCCTGTGGATAATACCTCGTTTTTTGTGGATAAGACTGTGGATAGTTTTGTGGATAAGTATATATCATGAGTTATCCATATTCCACCCACAGGTTATCCACAACCTTACCCATAGCCTATCGTATTGATAAAAAAGTAAAAAAACAAGTTAACCACAGATAATACGACCCCCAATAACAACAATACTTATATATATTAATAGTTAATTATTATAGAGTTCGATACAAACTGTGGATAAGTTTTAAAAAATTGATTATTAAAATAGTTTTTCTAAAAGATAATTTGGGTCTACTGATATGAGTTTATTTATCTAAATCTCTTAGCTGCAAAACTCTCATTACCGATAAATATAAGAAAACTCACTCTGTTGTAAAATCATCTGTATAAAAACAGAGCAAATTAGTTCGTTGACCAAAATACTATGCGGTGGTATAATCCTCCGCTATTACGAATTTAGTCCATTATTTTGATAGGTGAGTTATGAAACGTACATTCCAACCAAGCGTGATCAAGCGTAAACGTACTCACGGTTTCCGTGCACGTATGGCAACCAAAAAAGGCCGCCAAGTCTTAGCTCGTCGCCGCGCTAAAGGACGTCATCGCCTTACTGTATAATTAATCAGTAGATTGCGATAAGCATGGCCGATAGTGCTTGTTGTGTTTCTATTATTTTATAGATTGCGATCGTCAAGCATCACAACTGTCACTCAGCCATATATTAAAAGCGCCCACATCGGCGCTTTTTTTGTCTCTATACTTTGTTATTCTTTCTACGTTATTATCTCTGCTAGTACTATTAGCTCTTATATTAGGTTGTATTATGCCCAATACCGTTTCAGCGCCCCCTAACGCTCGCTTTACCAAAGCGCAGCGCCTACTCACGCCTTCGTCCTTTCGCAAGGTATTTGACGCGCCTGAGCGTAAGCTTCATCAGAGCCATCTAATGGCGTTTGTGCGCCCCAATACCCATGAGCAGCCTCGAGTCGGTATGGCTATTACCAAACGTAAAGTACCGACGGCTGTCACACGAAATTTAATCAAACGCCATGTTCGTGAGCAATTTCGTATAAAAGCAAGTAATTTAGAAAATAAAGATATTGTATTTATTGTTAAAAAGTCTATGAAAGAATTAAATAACAAAGAAATAATAAATGAAATTAACAATATATTTAAAAAGATAGAAAAAAAATAAAATGAATTACTTATTAAAAACAGTAAATATATTTTTTTATAAGTTATTTTATCATTTTATTGTTTTTTATCAAAAAGTAATCAGTCCTATTTTATCTGCTCGCTGTCGTTATTATCCAACTTGCTCAAATTATGGTAAACAAGCTTTAGCATGGCATGGCGTTTGGTCAGGTGGTTGGCTGTTATTAAAACGTATCAGTAGCTGTCATCCATTAGGCGGACATGGCATTGATTTTGTGCCACTACCTTTATCTTCTTATCATTATCAATATATATCGCCTACGGCGACATCAGCTTATGATAAATCGCAAAGCTGGTATGTTTATAAAGACACTAAGAGCTATGTGGCTCGCCTAAATTATCTAATGAAGTCGATATAAACTCTATTATCGACTAAGCAGTTGTGGATATCTTTCAAGTTACCCCCAAGTTATCCACACGCTTGTATCATTTAGAGCGGTTTTTTAGTAAAATGATGAACATTTTATGTGATTGACTGCTGGTATGACTGCTAAGAAAAGGGTTTGATACTGTGTGGTGGTCATGACACATGCCTGATTTTTCATTCCCTAATTTTTAATCTAGGAAAGGTTTATGCAAAAGATATTTCGGGTGATGATCATCATTGCGATGCTAATCACCGCTTATCTGCTGATTTTAGCATGGCGAGATGATTATGCCGATGCACCAGCTGTAGACGCGGTACCAGAAACGTCAACATCGGTAGGTGCTGATATTCCTGCTACCACTGGCGCAGCAGGTGACATTCCAGCACAAACGCTACCAGTTGATGCGGGCGCTGTGGCAGAGGCACCTGCTACTAATACGGGTCTAATCACGGTCACAACCGATCGCTATGACATTAAAATCAATCCAGAAGGCGGGGATATCGTTTATGCGGCGTTAAAGCAATATGATGCCACACTCAATAGCGAAAAACCTTTTGTGTTGTTAGAAAATAATAGCGGTCGCGTTTATGTGGCGCAGTCTGGTCTTATCGGTCCAAACGGTATTGATACCGCCGAAGGTCGCGCCAAATATAGCCATACTGCCAATAATTATGTGATGGAAAAAGGTCAGCAAACGTTATCAGTGCCGCTTACCTATCAAAAAGATGGTGTAACGGTTACTAAGACCTTTACTTTCACCCAAGATAAATATCCGATTGATATCAGCTATCAAATTCAAAACGCTTCTACCAATCCTTGGCAAGGGCAGATGTTTGCGCAGTTAAAGCGTGACGATAGTAAAGACCCCGGCATGTCTGATAAAGGCGCGCTAAGCATGGCGACGTATTTGGGTGGCGCTTGGGGCACACCTGAAGATCCTTATAATAAATTAAAATTTGGTAAATTTAACGATGGTGAGTTGACTACGACCAGTGATGAAGGTTGGGTTGGTATCGTTCAGCATTACTTCGTTTCTGCTTGGACGCCTGAAAACTTTACGGGTAAGTTCTTTAGCCGCGAAACGGGCAATGACTACTTTATTGGTTTTAACAGCCAACCTGTTAATGTGGCACCAAACAAGCAAATTACCTTGAATGCAACTCTCTATGCTGGTCCAAAAGTACAGTCTGAGCTAAAAGAAGTGGCAGTAGGTCTGAATCAGACCGTCGATTATGGACTGCTCTGGCCAATATCAAAAATATTATTTGCGATTTTGGATGGTATTCATAAAGTTATCGGCAACTGGGGCTGGTCAATTATTCTATTGACGTTGTTGGTTAAAATCGCCTTGATGTGGGTTTCTAATAAAAGCTACTACTCAATGGCGAAAATGCGTGCTATCGCCCCAAGATTGGCGGCATTAAAAGAAGAGCACGGCGACGATCGCATGAAAATGTCGCAAGAAATGATGGCAATTTATAAAGAAGAGAAAGTCAATCCGATGGCGGGTTGTTTACCTATTCTGATGCAAATGCCTATTTTCTTAGCACTGTACTGGGTATTGGTTGAAAGTGTTGAGCTGCGTCATGCGCCTTGGATACTGTGGATTCAAGATTTATCAGCGATGGATCCATGGTTCATTTTACCGCTCTTAATGGGTGCGTCGATGTTTATCCAGCAGCAACTAAATCCGCAGCCCGCTGATCCAATGCAAGCGAAAGTGATGAAGTTTTTACCGATTATTTTCACCGCATTCATGCTGTTCTTCCCAGCAGGTTTGGTACTATACTGGACGGTGAACAACTTATTTAGTATGACCCAGCAGTACATCATCAACCGTAAGGTTGAAGAAGAACAAAAACGTCGTACCGTCAAAGTTCTGGATTAAATAAAGCCTAAATCTATAAAAACCATCGCTACGGCGGTGGTTTTTTTATGTGTTAAGCTTTATTTTTTCTATCCAATATAGTGAGTGAAAAGTAAGATCGATACATCACACACTGCTGATATCAATTTTTTTGCTTGCTGTGCCTACGCAGACAGAGGCTACAAAAAATTGATATCAGCAATACCGTAGCGTTTTTAGGATGTTTTGACTATAGCTACCGACTAAAATAGCTATATAACCATACTTTAGGATTTTAATAATCTACTCGTTGAAGTTTGCTTTGTCAGTACCTGCTAAGCCGTCTATAATGGGGTTTTTGCTTATTGAGAGTGATCGTGGATTCTTTAGAGATGGCACTAGCCGCCGATAATTTGGATGAGTCACCTAAAAATTCTAATATATCTGGCCTTCCGACCATTGCGGCGATTGCTACACCGCTTGGGCGTGGTGGCGTCGGGGTTATTCGTCTGTCAGGCGCGCGTGCTTACGCTATTGCTTGTCAGCTCACTGGTAAGTCGTCTTTCACGCCGCGTATGGCCAGTTTTTGCCGTTTCTATCAGGCTGATGGCACGACCATTGATGAAGGTTTGGTGCTGTACTTTAAAGGTCCGCACTCGTTTACTGGCGAAGATGTGATTGAGCTACAAGGTCATGGTGGCATGATTTTGCAAAATCAGCTGCTAGCGCGGGTGTTTGAATTGGGCGCAAAACAAGCGGGCGCAGGGGAGTTTTCTTACCGTGCTTTTGATAATGACAAATTGGATTTGGTACAAGCAGAAGCCATCGCGGATGCGATTGATGCTACCAGCGCCGCCGCTGCCAGTAGTGCGATTCGCTCACTTAGTGGTGAGTTTTCACAAAAAATTAATCAGCTACTTGAGCAATTGATTCATCTGCGCTTGCACGTCGAAGCGGCGATTGATTTCCCTGATGAAGAAGACGTTGATTTCTTATCTGATGGCGTTATTCAAGATAAGCTTGAACAAACACAAGCCAAAATACAGCAAGTGCTAGCGACTGCCAAGCAAGGTCAGCTATTACGCGACGGTATTCATGTAGTGCTTGCTGGCAGACCAAATGCGGGTAAATCAAGCTTGTTGAATCGCTTAGCAGGGCAAGAGCGTGCTATCGTGACCGACGTTGCTGGGACAACGCGCGATACCTTGCAAGAAACCGTCGTGCTTAACGGCTTGACGCTGCATCTAACCGATACCGCAGGCCTGCGCGAGACTGAAGATACGGTCGAGCGTATCGGTATTGAGCGTGCGCGTACGGCGATTATGCAGGCTGATATGCTGCTGATGGTTTATGACGTGACTCGTGACCTTGAAAGTGACAGCACGCCATTACAACTGGCTGAACAGCTATTTGGTGAGCTACCAGAAACCAAGCGCTTACTTATTATTGCCAATAAAAGCGATTTATTAAACGATAACAGCAGTAAAGAAAGAATCGCTACTTCACAAGCAGAAATAAAAAAACGTGGCTATGAGCAGGTCAATGTTTCATGTGAAACAGGCGCAGGAATTGATGATTTGGTCGAAACTTTATGTGCTAAAGTAGGTTTTCATCCGCCAGAAAATAGCTTAATCGCCCGTACACGTCATATTGATGCGCTGAGACGTACCGCTGATTCCTTAGCAGAAGCACATGAGCAGCTGACAGTGTTTAAAGCAGGTGAGTTGGTGGCAGAAAGCCTACGCCAAGCGCAGCAAAGTTTGGGAGAAATTACGGGTGAATTTAGCGCTGACGATTTATTAGGAAAAATCTTTGGTAGCTTTTGTATTGGCAAATAATGAGTAAAAGGCTGCCTCTTTATCTGCATAGTAAAACTATCATTTTTTAGAAAGTTTAGTCCTATCAATAATTATATTCGCCCTCACTATTAACCTAAGGAAAAGCGTATGCATTGCCCATATTGTAATGCGTCAGATACCAAAGTTATCGACTCACGGCTAGCAGCTGATGGCGCGCAAGTACGGCGCCGCCGCTCATGTAATAGCTGTCAGGAACGCTTTACGACCTTTGAAGTGGTAGAAGTGGTGATGCCGCGTATTATCAAATCAAGTGGCAAAATTGAGCCTTATGACAATGATAAATTGCGCCGCTCGATTTTATTACCGCTACAAAAACGCCCGATTACCATCGATGAGCAAGAAGCCATGATTAGTCGTATCGAAAAGCGCGTACGCCAAATGGGTGAGCGCGAGGTAAGCAGTAAGGTTTTGGGTGAGATTATTATGAGTGAGCTTAAAACGCTCGATGATGTCGCTTATGTACGTTTTGCCAGTGTCTATCGTGATTTTCAAGATATCGACGCTTTTCATCAAGAAATTGCCAATATTCGCCCAAATGAAAAGTAGATAAACTTACCTAAAAGTTAGACTATAAGCCTGTCTTGCTACTGAGTAAATCTTCTAATTTAAACGGCTTAAAATATTAAGTACGTATAAAAACCATTTTCCAAACTCTATTAAGTACGCCTTTATGTCGAACTCGAAACATTCTCAAGACGCCAAAGACCGCTATTTTATGATGCTTGCCATTGAGCAGGCGAAGCATGGTCTGTATACCACGCGTCCCAATCCGTCGGTCGGCTGTGTGATTGTGCAAGCAGATGAAGTAGTCGGCCAAGGCTTTCATCCGAAAGCAGGGCAGCCGCATGCTGAGGTGTTCGCCTTAAAAGATGCGGGCACACGCGCGATTGGTGCGACCGCTTATGTTACTTTAGAGCCTTGTAGTCATACTGGGCGTACACCGCCCTGTGCCTTGGGTCTTATCAAAGCTGGAGTGGAGCGTGTTGTCATTGCTGGTCTCGACCCCAATCCACAGGTGGCTGGTCGCGGTGTGAAACTTTTAGAACAAGCAGGCATTGCTGTTACCGTCGGCGTGCTAGCTGCGCAAGCAGAAGCTTTAAATAAGGGCTTTTTAAAGGCGATGCGTAGCCAAATGCCTTATGTCAGGCTTAAAATTGCCACCAGTCTTGATGGCCGTACAGCGATGGCGTCTGGAGAGTCGAAGTGGATCACGGGCACTGCGGCGCGCGAAGATGTACAGAAACTGCGAGCGCAAAGCGGCGCTATTATCACAGGCAGTGAAACGGTCATCGTTGATAATCCGCAGTTAAATGTACGCTCTAGTCAACTAGGTATTAATCCTGAACAAGTACCACAACCTAAAATAGTGATACTCGATAGACGAGGGCGATTAGAACACGATTCACAGTCTGACTATCAGCTATGCCAGAGTCCAGAAACTTTTTATTGGCGAGAAGAAAGTTTAATTGAGTTATTAAAGAACTTAGTGAGTGAACATCACTGTTATGACGTCTTAGTAGAGGCGGGCGCAAGCGTTGCAGGAAGCTTTTTACAACAGCAACTGGTGGATGAGCTCATTGTTTATCAAGCACCTTGCTTATTAGGCACACAAGCACGGCCTATGGTTGCTATCAATCCATTATCGTTAGCGCAGCAGCTACGTTTTGATATCCACGGTCATGAGCAGCTTGGTACTGATCTTAAGCTTACCTTATTACCTGTATAGTCGGCGTTATAAATGCCTTGTCTTTCAATATTTTATCCACAAGATTAAACCTATATACAACTTATGTGGATAAGTGGAATAGTTTGATAAAGGTTTCACATGAAACTGTGTATAACTTTGTTTCACATGAAACTTGCTAGTAATTGTTAATAATATTTTAAAGTTATAATGTATTTAAAATCAGTTACTTACATGTATTATTCAAGTGTAGTGAATAATTATTAAAAGACAGATTTATTGTGGATAACTCTTTAGAAACCAAGTTTCTCCTACTATTATTCCTTATGTCAGCGCCAGTTATCCACAGTTTATCCCCTGAGTTTTTTTATTCTCGCTAATCTTACAGTAAGTGCGATAAGTAGATTAAAGACTAGTAGTGATTATCGTTGTTAATTTTGAATGAAATAATAGGCTCAAATAATATATGCTGCCTTTAACGGCCATAAAAAATACCAAGAGGTTAATATGTTTACTGGAATTATAGAAAGTATTGGCAAAGTAAAGTCTATGCAGCCAACGGGCGGTGATATCCGCTTGACCATAGAATCTGATGGCTTAGATTTTAGCGATGTGAAACTAGGCGACTCGATTGCTTCAAATGGCATTTGCTTAACGGTGGTGGAGTTTGGTAGTAATTATTACTCTGTTGATGTTTCACGTGAAACTATCGCTCGTACAGCGCTGGCAGATTT
Organism: Psychrobacter sp. Sarcosine-02u-2; assembly: GCF_002836335.1. Classification (NCBI taxonomy): domain Bacteria; kingdom Pseudomonadati; phylum Pseudomonadota; class Gammaproteobacteria; order Moraxellales; family Moraxellaceae; genus Psychrobacter; species Psychrobacter sp. Sarcosine-02u-2. The sequence continues at coordinate 22,195 of NZ_PJBX01000158.1, forward strand.
AAAGCTCGGTTATGCGGTGAACTTAGAAAAGGCTATGTTACCCACCACGCGCTTTGGTGGGCATATCGTCGCCGGTCACGTTGATGGGGTAGGCGTGGTTAGCAAATTGCAAAAGGATGCGCGCTCACTTTATATTGAAATTGAGATACCGCACGAGTTGGCACATTATACGGCGACCAAAGGCTCTATTACTCTTGATGGTATCAGTCTCACCACCAATTTAGTCCGCGATAATATCGTTTCGCTCAATATCATTCCGCATACCGCGCAAGTCACCAATATTGCCCAGCATTGGCTGATAGGTAGTAAAGTTAATGTTGAGGTCGATATTGTGGCGCGCTATTTAGAGCGTTTACTAAACAAATCGCAAGCAGATACTGCACATGCTAGCAGCCCACAAAGTACGATTACTGAGGCGTTTTTAGCTGAGAATGGTTTTATGAAATAAGGGTTAAATAGCCAAAATCATAACCAAGCTGTTATAAAAGACTGATTGTGCAAACGCTTATTGGTTTTTAATCAGCGTTTGCAAAACAGTTTGTAGCTTATTTTTATTAATAGGCTTGGCCAAAAACTCATCCATGCCCACTTGTAAACAGGCGATTTTATCTTCTTCGCTATTATTTGCTGTTAGCGCAACGATTGGAATATCATCGCCTTGTGCGCGAATCGCTTGGGTCGCTTGCAGTCCATCCATCACGGGCATCCGGCAGTCCATCAAAATAAGCGCAATTTCCTGACGCTGCGCTTGCAATTTGTCTAACGCCTGCTGCCCATCCTCTGCCACGATACTGCGATAACCGATTTTTTCTAATATTTTGCAAGCTATTTTTTGATTGGTTGGGCTGTCTTCTACCACTAAAATCAGTGGCGCTAACGTTTCATGAGCGGCATCATCTGCGCCTAACGGGCTACTGCTTTGCTGATTGTTTTCTTGGCTAGTTGTTTGCGGTAACAGTGTTTGTCTAACGGGTAGAGTTAATCGCAGTAATTCAGAGAGTAATAATGCCACATCGAGTGGTTTGTTTAAAAAACCGTCACATTGATCCAATAACATAGAGGGAATACGGCGCTCAGCTTTCATACTGACCAATATTTTTGGCAGCGCAGTATTAGACAGTAAGCTATTTAGAGCCTGCTGTTTATCGATATCTATGCGTGCTTTATCTTCTGATTTCTCCAATTTATTTTCAGCGTCTATATTTTTATGATCAATGTTTATTTGAGGTGATAACGCGAGCGTGATGTCTTCATAATATTCGTAATCTAAGAGCAAAATAGGGGCAAGTTTTTGCGCATCTTGCGCCAGTTTATTATTTATTTGCTCAAGCGCCACTCTATCTATAGAAGTGGAAATAGTCGCTGGGATAGATAAATAAGCGCACAAATCGCCTAAATGCTTGGCTCGCAACGGTTGTTTAATGACGGCAATAAGATGAATATAAGTCAATTGCGGATTAAAGTGGTAAATAGGCTGATAGGCTGGTCGCCTACAAGGCAAATACAGGTTAAAAGTACTGCCTTTATTAAGCGTGCTTTTTATCTCAATAAAACCGCCTAATAGTTTAGCGAAGCTATTAACGTCATTTAATCCGAGCCCTTTTATGGCGCTGTTTTTGTGTGCGTAGTTAATAGGGCGGTTTTTGATGTGAATACTATTTTGGCTGTTGCTTTCATTAAAATACGTCAGCAGTTGGTGCTGCTTTGCGATATCGATGCCTGTGCCGCTGTCTTTTATACTAAACCGAATCCAGTCGTGCGATGGGTGAGTGATAGTGGTTGATTTATCTAGATTGCCGTGATTCGTATCATGGCTGTTATTAGATATGTGCTCTTTATCTACCTCGCCTATACTGGTGCTTTTGATATCAGCTATGTCCGCATTGGTCACCGCGTCGATGGTAAGTGACACATAGCCAGAATTGGTAAATTTAATCGCATTATCTAATAGATTACGTAGGATTTGCCGCAAGCGCCTATAATCGGTATCGATACAGCGCGGGCTGTCAGGCGCAAAAAAATACAAGAGCTCAAGTCCTTGCTGCCTTAAGCTTTCTACCATCGATTGACTGACTTGTTGACCAAGCTTATAAATATCCACTGCTTCAATAGATAGACGGGATGTACGAACCTCTATCTCTCCTATATCTAACATGTCATTCAACATAGTCAGCATAGAGTGACTGGTTTGAGTCAAAGTCGTAACGATTTGATGTTGCTTAGCGCTCAGATTATCGGGATTGATAGGCTCTAACGTGTCAATCATGGCTTCTAACGGCAGGCGTAAATGATGTCCCATCGTCGATTTAAGTGCTTCAAACTCATCAAGCTGACGTTGTAGTTGACGATTTTGTTGCTCTAAATGCGCGGTTTGTTCGACAAGCTCATGGATGTTATTGAGTAAAACGGTAAAACCATGCACCTGCCCGTGTTCGCCAAACCAAGGCGTGATATGCAACTGATAAGCTTTTTTATTGTGCAAACCATAAACCAGTAGCGTGCGCGTGACTCGCAAATCTGCCAGTTTTTGTAGCAGGGCTTGGGTTGATTGGTCTTTAGTAAAGAAAAAATTGGTCAGTTGATAGTTGCTATCGCTGTGAAAGGTGGTGTCAAATACTTGCTCAAAGCGTTGATTAAAAAAGCTGATTTGACCATGTCTCATAATCATCAGCATTGGCAAGGGCGCATGATCGACCAATCGCTCTAAGCGATGCTTTAGGGTGGTAATGCGCCGATGGTTGCTGTGCAGCTGATAACTGATACGGCTCAGCGCGTGACCCAAACGCAAAAATTCATCTGTGGTTTTCTTTTCGATAAACGGCGGTGTGACATAGCCATCCTTAGCATGGCTACTTAACTCATCGGTATAAATGAGCAGTTGTTCCCAGTTGGCACGCCGCTTTAGAGTATAGAGTAAGGCCATAGCAAATAGTAAGATGGCTGTCATCAATGGCAACCAATAGCGATACGACATCCAATTGATATCAAGCGGTTCATGCCGCAGTATCAGGTACACTTTATGACCACTTTCAAGTTCAATGGTGCCGACCAAATTACGATTGTTTAGCTCATAAGCACTATGATGATTGCTATGAGAAGATAATGCGTTAATGACGTTGGGAAAGGTAATGCCAGTAAATTCTCGTTCATTAGGACGGGTACGTCGGTGAATATAGGTTTGCCCAGAAGGCATCATAAAAATCAGCTGATAGCTCATATCCTTTAAAAAAGGCTTTTGTAATATCTTTTTAATTGCTAAGTTTGTAGGGTTTGAGAGCTGGGTTATCTCGTGCTGTAAATTATAAAAGCTTTGGATACTGTGCTGCTCATTATGCTGTCTCATCTCATAAAACATGGTGCCGTAATACACTGCCAACATCGCTAATAATGTCAGTGTATAAAAAATCAGCAGTCGTTGTAGAGACTTAAATTGTTGCATAAAAGCAGGACCCTAAATCGGCGGTAAGTCGGTATGTCTTAATATGAAGTCAAAACTACGCTTAATAACTATTATAAAGATAAAACGCCTGATTAATAGCGCTTGATTGCTGCTATTACAATCATGGCACAACGCTACAAACTCACCTATAATAGGCAAATTAACCATAAATACTGCCTGACTATGACCACACCTGCTGCACAATCTGATTTATCTATTAACGCCACTCAACCTCAGCAAAACGTTGCTATCAAAGTGCCGCCGGCTGCTAAACCGCTGCGAGTGGTATTTGCTGGCACCCCAGAGTTTGCAGCGACTAGCCTTGAGGCGCTTATCGAGCAGCAAGAAGCGCTGAATATAGATATCGTTGCCGTTTATACCCAGCCCGACCGCAAAGCGGGTCGCGGACAAAAACTGGCGGCGTCGGCGGTCAAACAAGTCGCTTTGGCAAATGACATTGTGGTTGAACAGCCTGCTACCTTTAAAAAATCCAGCACCGAAGGCATGGCAGCACGTGAGAATTTACGTACTTATCAGCCAGATGTCATGATTGTCGCCGCTTATGGGCTTATTTTACCGATTGGCGTCTTAACCACGCCGACTTATGGTTGTCTTAATATTCATGCTTCGCTGTTGCCGCGTTGGCGCGGTGCTGCGCCCATTCACCGTGCTTTATTGGCTGGCGATAGTGAGACTGGTATCACCATTATGCAGATGGATAAAGGTTTGGATACGGGTGACATGCTTTATAAAGTCAGCGCACCTATCGAAGCTGATGATACGGCCGCCAGCCTACATGATAAGATGGCAACACTTGGCGCGGCAGCTATTACTACCGTATTAAAAGACTTGGCGCATTATCAGGCACAAGCGGTTGCTCAAGATAATAGCAAAGCCAATTATGCGGAAAAATTGGTTAAAACCGAAGGCGAAATCGACTGGACGCAGTCTGCTACACAGATTGAACGCCAGATTCGTGGGTTGACTCCTTGGCCTGGTGCCTATACCTTTTTAGCAGGACAGCGCGTCAAAATTTTGGCCAGTCTGCCTGTAAACCCATCACAGCAAACGGTTAAGCCTGCGGGTACTGTTATCAGTGTTGGACGCAAAGCGATACTGGTCGCTTGCGGCAAAGACACTACTAGCGAACCACAAAGCAATGAATACTCAGCGACGACTTTGGCGATTACTCACTTACAATTTGCAGGTGGTAAGCCGATGAGCGCTGAGCAAATTTGCCATGGTAATCAATTAAACGATGGTGATCAGTTTATGGCAGAAGTAAAGTAACTTACTTATGCTTAATGTATTTAATAACAAGCAATCTAACTTTTATCAGACGATCTCGATCAGACGTCAAGGAAATTCAACTTAATGAGACAAACCAGCACTGCACCAAGAAATAATAAGCTCAAACCGTCAAGCAACCTTATTATGAATGGTAGCGTCCGTGTCCGGGTGATTCGCACTTTAGTGGCCATTCAAAATGGTCAATCACTTGCCAGCGTCCTTGACCCGTTACTCAACAGTCTGCACGACGGCGATAAAGGCTTTGCCCATGCCTTACTGCTAACAACATTGCGCCAGTGGTACGCGCTGGCACGTTTGCTCGATACGCTAGCGGACAATCCTATCGATGAGGTTGAGGTTCGGACTACTATTCAAGTGGGTTTAACGCAATTGCTGTATTTAGAAGTGGCGGACCACGCAGCAATTCATGAAACGGTTGAAGCGGCAAAAGAGATTGATTTTTCCCATGCAACAGGTTTGATTAACGCTATCTTGCGTAAAGTCGCTAAGAATCCTAGCAAATTTCGTAAAAAATGTGATAAAAAGCACAGTCTGCCGAACTGGCTTGCCTATCAGCTTAAGCAAGACTGGAGCGAGCAGTATGATGAGCTGATGCAAGGTTTGCGCCAAGCAGCACCAATGTTTTTACGCGTCAATTCGGTGGTTAGTTCAGTAGAGGATTATCAGCAAGCACTCGATGGGGCAGAGATTGGTGCAGATATCGTTGAGCTAACGACTGATTTTAAGATAGCGAACTCGTCAGAGTCTGCCGCTGCTACAACGCTATCAACCAAAGGTCTCCGGCTGCATCAAACTACCGCAGTCAATGCCTTACCGCAATTTGCTGAAGGGGCTGTTAGCGTACAAGATATGCACGCTCAGCTTGCAGCACCGATTATCCATAAAGCTTTGATGAATAAGGTAAGCGCTGATAAGTCCGATGCTGATTCAGATAGTAGCAACAATAATGAACTACATATCCTAGATGCTTGCGCTGCCCCTGGCGGTAAATTGGCGCATTGGTTAGAGTTCATAAGCGCTAATGACGAATTATCGTTGTTTCACGTGAAACAAGATGATGCAGAAGCGACACCAGTAATTACTGATATCAAGGTAACGGCTATCGATAACGAAGCGCCGCGTATTGAGCGTATTCGTGAGAACTTACAGCGCTTGAACCTAAGTCAGCACGACTTGCAGCAAGCAGAGAAAAGTGTCGAACTGAATATCATCTGTGCGGATGCCACCAGATGGCAGCATGGGAAAAATAAAAAAGCGACTACCAATGAGCCGGTATTTGATGCAATATTACTCGATTCCCCTTGTACCGCGACTGGCGTGATTCGTCGTCATCCTGATATCAGTATCTTACGTACCGAAGAAGACGTTGAGCAAACGGCACTCTTACAAGCGGATATCTTGCACAATCTATGGCCACAACTTAAAGTTGGTGGTTATCTGTTATACGTCACTTGCTCCATCCTAAAGCAAGAGAACGTCGAGCAAATGCAGGATTTTATGACTCACTATAGTAATGTAGAAGCCATTAAATTTAGCGACGATTGCAGTTGGGGTATAGAACAAGCGATTGGTCGCCAGTGCTTGCCGATTGATAGCGAGAGCGGCGACGGTTTTTATTATGCCTTGCTGCAAAAAACTGCTGAATAAACTGTTTTAATTAATCATCTCATTGTAGACAGGACAATCTAATGAAATATATCAGTACCCGTGGTCAGACAGCGCCGATGGAATTTAGTGATGTGTTATTGATGGGGCTTGCGCCTGACGGCGGTTTGATGCTGCCTGAGCAGTATCCAAATATTGATAATGCGACGCTTACCGAGTGGCGCTCGCTTAGCTATCCACAGTTGGCGCTGGCGATTATGCAGCGCTTTGCTACTGATATTCCTGTGGCTGATTTACAAGATATCATTGAGCGTACTTATACCGCTGAGATATTTGGTTCTGATGAGATTGTTCCTGTCCGTAAGCTTGAAGGCAATTTATATATTTTAGGATTATCGAACGGTCCGACGTTGGCGTTTAAAGACGTTGCCATGCAGTTTTTGGGTAATGCTTTTGAATATGTGCTTAAAAGAAAAGACGCACGTATTACCATCATTGGCGCCACCAGTGGCGATACAGGTAGTGCGGCAGAATATGCCCTGCGCGGTAAAGACAATATCGAAGTCTTTATGCTGTCACCGCATGGCAAAATGAGCGAATTCCAGCGCGCGCAAATGTATAGCTTAACCGATGCTAATATCCATAATATCGCCATTGACGGTATGTTTGATGATTGCCAAGATATCGTCAAAGCGCTACAACAAGATGCTGAATTTAAAGCCGCTTATAACCTCGGAACCGTCAATTCTATCAACTGGGGGCGGATATTGGCGCAAATCGTTTATTACTTTAAAGCCTATTTTGCCGTTACTACGAGCAACGATGAAAAAGTCAGCTTCAGCGTCCCATCAGGTAACTTTGGTAACATTTGCGCCGGTCATATTGCTCGTGAAATGGGACTGCCAGTTGACCGTCTAATCGTTGCGACCAATGAAAACGATGTGCTTAACGATTTCTTTAATCAAGGGGCCTATCAGCCGCGTCCGACTGATAAGACTTACGTCACCTCAAGTCCGTCGATGGACATCTCTAAAGCTTCCAACTTTGAGCGCTTTGTTTATCTGCTACTCGACAAAGACAGTGCCCGTGTCAGTGAATTATTTGAAGGAGTGAAATCTGGCCAAGGGTTTGATTTGTCTGATTTGCTGCAAGCGGTCAATACCCGTTATGGCTTTGCTGCGGGCAAGTCCACCCATAGCGACCGCTTGCAAACTATTAAGGTACTTTATGAGCAGCATGGTGAGCTAGTCGATCCGCACACGGCTGACGGTATTAAAGTCGCTAAAGAATTACAGCGTGAGGGAGAAGTGATTGTTTGTGCCGAAACAGCATTACCGGTGAAATTTGCCGATACTATTTTTGAGGCGGTTGGAGAGATAGAAATTGCGCGTCCTGCGCATACCGATGGCTTAGAAGCCTTACCGCAGCAAGTGGTGGTATTAGATAATAATGCTGAATTGGTCGCTGAGCAAATTCGTCAGCATGTGACACCAAACCCAGCTTAGGCAGCTTATTTTTATTAACCGCTTATCAAAATTAATATCCAGTTATCAATAACTAAATTTAGGTTACGCCATTGTAATAAAATGTTTATGATTGTGTTATGGTATATATAATTGTAATATTGAAAACGGCGTCGGTAAGTCATTATTAGGCTAGGCGATTTTTACAACTAAACCTGTCAATCATACTGAATAGCTGCTTTATAGACATTATATTAGCGGTATGTATTGTGGATATAACAATGAAGATGAGCTTAAAGAAGATAGCAAACGCACTATTACTGACGACATTTAGTGGTGCAATGCTGCTGACCACTGACCACTGACCACTGACCACTGCCCACGCCAATAATCCACCGCCTACTATTAAGGCTGATGCGCCCAATCGCTATATCGTCAAAAAAGGCGATACCTTATGGGATATATCAGGGCGTTATCTAGACAGTCCTTGGCGCTGGAAAGAGATTTGGGCAACCAACAAGCAAATTAAAAATCCCAACCTTATTTATCCTAACGACGTTCTTATCCTCTGCGTGATTCAAGGTAAAACCTTGGTCGGGGTCGATACCGGCGAAGGTTGCGCAGGGGTTGAAAAACAATTGACTGGTAATGTGGTTGCCAGCTCAGTCACGGTGACCTCTACCGCTAATAGTATTCCCCCTATTCCATGGTCTGCTATTCAGCATTGGCTCGACAAGACCATCATTGTTAATCCAGCAGATTTTAATACCACCCCATACATTTTAGCCTCAAAAAAAGGCAATTTGATTACCGCTAGTGGCGATAAGGTCTATGCCAAAGGCGTACCACTTATCGTTGGCCAGCGTTACGGTATTTACCGTGAAGGCGAAAAGTATGTCGAGCCTAAAACACAAAAAACTATCGGCTTAGAAGTCACTCAAGTCGCTACTGGTCTGGTGACGTCTACCGAAACCAATGGCGTGACCAGCTTGCAGCTTATCGACAGCTATGGCAAAGAAGTGCGTGAAGGCGACCGTGTTTTTGTGGAGCTAAATAATTCAATACCGCCAGTATTTTATCCAACGCCAGCAACCGTTAATCGCGGCGGTATGATTGTTCGCGTGATGGATTCTATTAGCTCAGCGGCTAAGGGCAGCGTCGTTGCTATCAATTTGGGCAGCGCACACGGTGCCAAACCTGGTGATGTATTGACCGTTTTTCAAAAAGGCGCGGTCATACGCGATATCAAGGATAATGACACGCCAGTACGTTTACCAAGCGAGCCTACCGGTATGGTAATGGTATTTAATACCTTTGATAATATTAGCTATGCGTATGTACTTGATTCTGAGCTACCGCTCAATGTCGGTGATCAGCTGTTACCACCGCCGTATCTATAATAAGTGCAACATCTCTAATGAGTACAATGCTTATTCCTTGATCTAAAAGTTTAACTTAAACTAAATGAGCTAGATGATTATGACTGCAGTCACTTCTCTTTTATCCGCTGAGCAGCGTGCCGTTTTGGCGCTGTGGACTGAAGTGAATGCGTCATTATCAGCGTATCATAAACTCATCTCTAATTTTGGTACGGCAGGGCTTGCTTGGGACGCTAAAGTAGAGGCATGGCGTCAATTGGGCATTCACAGTACCCATCTTAAGCGTCATGAGCAGCCAGAACAAACGCTCACTACTATCGATAAAATCCAGCAAGCATTGTTAGCCGGAAAATATGGTCTGTTATTTGCTGACCAGCCTGACTACCCAGCGCAGTTGCTAGAAATATATGACCCACCACCTGTGTTGTTTTATCGCGGCAATAAAGCGCGTTTGCAGCAAGCGCAAATCGCCATCGTTGGTAGTCGCAAACCCACCGCCCATGCGAAAAAAATCACCTTTGACATGGCGCAATACTTAGCGCAATCTGGTTATATTATCACTAGCGGTCTTGCGCTGGGTGTCGATAAGCGTGCCCATTTAGGTGCTTTAGCTCAGTCTGATACCGAATATCAAGGCCGTACGGTTGGCGTGATGGGGACGGGAATTGATGTCAATTACCCCAATCATCATGATAAATTATTTAGTCAGATTATTGACCAAGGCGGCTGCATTATTAGTGAGCTACTACCGCACACGCAGCCGCACAAACACACTTTTCCGCGCCGTAATCGTCTAGTTGCAGGACTTAGCCTCGCGACCATTGTCACTGAAGCGACCATTCAAAGCGGTTCATTGATTACTGCGCGCCTAACCTCCGAGCAAGGTAAACAAGTTTTCGCCATTCCAAGCCATATTGATAATAGTAATGCCGAAGGCTGCCATCATTTAATACGTGAAGGCGCAACGTTGATTTATCATCCGCAGCATGTCCTTGAAGATATTAATAATCAGTTGGACTATAGAGCGCATACCTATCAGCCGTCATCTAATGCAGAGTCTAGTATTGAGCAAGTAACTCTTAGTCAAAGTTCCAATTCTCTAAATACAGAGAAACTCTCTACCAAAACTATTAATCAATCGCCACAATCTAGTCTCAAACCTTCTTCCCATACTAGTGTCATTCCTGAGCATTTAGCGCCCATTTATGAGCAACTTGATTGGCATGGGCAGGATTTAGATGCGTTGTTAAATACTACTGATATGTCGGCAGCACAATTGATTGGGCAACTTATGGAGCTGGAGTTGTTAGGGGTCATTAGTGTACAAGGTGGGCGTTATTTGCGCGTCTAATGTTTATTGAAAGCTAGCGTGATTTTAAGAAACTTTTAAACCTGCTGTTTTACCCGTCGTTTAAGTTGTATTATATCTCCTCATACTTTCCTTTCTTATTCCGCTATGTCTACATCTAAAGCTCTTATCACCGATTCTGTCATCGAAGCTGCGCATTGGCTACAACAAGGACAGCTGCTTGCTTATCCAACTGAAAGCGTTTGGGGTATCGGCTGTGACCCCTTCAATCAACAAGCGGTAGAGCAGCTTTTGGCCATCAAACAACGACCGTTAGAGAAGGGTATGATTGTGGTCACCGATAGTGTCAGTCGACTTAAGATGTTGTTAAATAGTCTTAATGAAGATCAACGCCAGCAAGTGTTAGTCAGTTGGCGTAACGATACTGATTCCGACGTCAATAGCAAGCAGGCGCATACGTGGTTATTACCGTTATCAGAAAACTTACCCGTTTCTATCCCTGCGTGGATAACTGGCGCTCATCATAGTGTGGCGGTGCGGGTGATTGACCATCCTTTGGTGCAGCAGCTGTGCCGTCAAGTGGTTTCCGTCCATAATCCCTATGGCTTTGTCGTTTCGACCAGCTGTAACCCGTCCGGTCAGCCGCCTGCTTTAACGCTCTCACAAGCACAGGCTTATTTTTCTAATAGCGATGAGCAAGTTGGCTATCTAAAGGGCGAGACGCTTGGTTATCAGCTCCCTAGCCAAATCAGCGATGCTCGAACGGGTCAAGTGATTCGTTAGTAACCATTTAAAAGCTAATATTTTATGTATTAGTAGTTCAGTCCTCTATTTATACCCAATCTTACTTTACGCCTTATACCTACAATTCATCTCTTGTTTTTGTAGATGGTTTTTTGTCACACTGAGAAAAAGGCAAGACAACTATAGTCAAAACATCCTAAAAACGCTACGGTATTGCTGATATCAATTTTTTGTAGCCTCTGTCTGCGTAGGCACAGCAAGCAAAAAAATTGATATCAGCAGTGTGTGATGTATCGATCTTACTTTTCACTCACTATATAAGGATAAAAAGCGATGGATATTCTAATCAGTGGTGGCTCCGGATTTTTAGGACGCGCGTTTAGTGAAGCAATCATTAAGCGCTATCAAAAGGATGATAAAAAAGTGCAGATTACGTGGCTGACGCGCGATAGTAAGCAGGCGCATCCTAATGATATTAAAATGATGACCTATGATGAGCTGGTGAAGTCAGATAAAAGCTTTGATGTTATTTTGAATCTAGCAGGCGCAGGGATTGCTGATAAACGTTGGAGTGACGCGCGTAAAGAGCAATTGCTTGCCAGCCGTATCAAACCTACTGAGGCGATACTGGATTTTATTGCGCGTAGTAGTAGCAAACCTAAGCTACTGGTTAGCGGTTCAGCGATTGGCTGGTATGGTCCTCAAGGTGATAAGTCTTTGACAGAAAGCAGTGGTTTTAACGCTGATTTTTCGCATAAACTCTGTGACGAATGGGAGCAGTTGGCGCTAAAGGCTACCGATTACGGTGTCCCTGTGGCTATCGTACGCACTGGTGTGGTTATCCATCCTAAGGGTGGTATGGTCAATAAGTTATTAACGCCGTTTAAAATGGGTGTCGGTGGTCAATTGGGTGACGGTAAGCAAATTATGAGCTGGATCAGTCGTACCGATTGGGTAAGAGCGGTGATATTTATCATTGAGCAACATCTTACTAGTCAGAAACAGCAAGTAAATAGTATTGACAATACTCTAACAACAGCAAACGCTACGCCAGCGCTGGTTTATAACTTGACCGCGCCCAATCCTGTGACCAATCATACTTTTACTAAGACGCTTGGCACATGGCTACATCGTCCGACATTTTTTACTTTACCAGCATTTTTATTAAAGCTGATGTTTGGCGAGATGTCGACCTTGTTGATTGATGGGCAAAAAGTATTGCCACAAGCGCTACTGGGCGCAGGTTTTGAATTTGAACACTTAACTTTAGAGCAAGCATTGGAGCAGCAAGGGTGAGTTTTTAGAGATATGTTTCATGTGAAACAATGGGTTTAAAACAACGTTTTTAAAGCATTGATTTAAAAATAGCGTTAAATTACTAAGTACTTTATATTTCTAGTTCTATAAAGTTTCAATAAACCATCATGCTGTCTACAACAGGTAAGAATATTGGCGTACTATAAGCCCGTCTTTGTCTGATTCAATTTTATTATGTGGCCTTTTATCATTCTTACCCAGCTGCTCGCCCTGATGAGTAGCGTGATATTTTACTGGTTCTTTCAACCAAAACAGCGCTTAGCTAAAGCTGGTTTGTTTTTAAGTATTTTTATTATCAACAATGCTTTTCTGCTCTACGGCTTGAGTGAATTTTGGCACGAGCGCTTTCATGTCTATCTGGTTGTCGGTATTTTACAAGGCTTTATGTTTTATGCTGCATTAATAACTGCGGTTATTGCCTTGGTATATGTTTATATTCTTAAGCAAAAACTCCGGCCAAAACTTATACGCGCCGTTGCAGCGACAATTTATATTGGCATTGTAGGTTTGGCGGTATTTAATGCCTATTCACCTGTCGTCCATCGTCTAAACGTCACGACAGATAAGCCGCTTAAGCGGCCGCTGCAAATTGCTTTGGTGTCTGATACGCATTTGGGTAGATGGTTTGGCAATCGGCAGATTGATAAGATGGTAAAGCTGATCGATGCCCAAAATCCTAACGTCGTGGTCATCGCAGGCGACGTTATGAATGATTCGACCGACGCTTATGATAAAACCAATATGCATGCGCACTTATCAAAACTGACAGCGCCGCTCGGTGTTTATGCCACTTTGGGAAATCATGATTATTCTGGTAATGAAGTGGCAATTGCCAAGGCTGTTGAACGCGCAGGAATACAGGTAATTGACAATAAAAGCGTTTGGTTAGACGATTCAGTGTTGCTAATAGGGCGTTCAGATGAGACAGATCCCGCACGTCCTGCTGCGACAGATTTGCTTAGTGAAGTAAGGACGGATAAACCAGTAATATTTTTAGAGCACAGCCCTGCTGACTTGGAGCAAATAAAAGGTTTGCCGATTGATTTACACCTGTCAGGGCATACGCATGGTGGGCAGATATTTCCTTTAACGGTATTGCTAAAGTGGTTTACGCCGCTGGTTTATGGGGCAAAGTACAGTGAGGGCACGCAGTTTTTGGTGACTTCTGGCTATGGTATTGGTGCAGTACCGTTTCGGCTTGGCACGCGCTCTGAGATATGGATGATTACCTTACAGTCGGCGCAGTAGTAGTTATCCTCGCGGTCACAAGTATTGAAAAAGCAGGCGCTATAATCCGCTAATTTATAAATACCGCCACTACCCAGCAAACGCTTTATTAAAATATTATCTCGCTAGGAATTTTCATGCGCTACGCATTTATTATCACTATTATTGTCCTGCTGCAGCTGTTTAGTTTTGGCGCAGCGTGCAGTCTAGAATGGTGGCTACAGCCTTGGAGCTCGCCTTTATTAATACAGGTGACTTGGCTTGCTGTCTTTGCGATTACCAATATTCTTTTGCTGCTTAGCGTCACAAAATCATTTGCCAATAGCTATCGCTGGATAAGTGCTTGGATGATGGTGATGCACTTTATGCTACTAACCGCGCTATTGAGCAGTATATTGTATGGTGGTTTTTGGCTTTTACATGCTTTGGGTATTCCTACTTTTTATGATACAGGCGTAATTAGTATTGGCTTACGCATTTTTGCCCTAGTTTTCTTTATAGGCCTATTTAGCTATACGCTGTATAACGCTTACGTGCCGGCGGTGCGCGAGCTGTCTGTCAAGATTAATAAGCCGCTAAATTACTCTCTGCGTGTTGCGGTAGCCAGTGATTTGCATTTGGGCCGTTTATTTGGCAACAAATCTATCGAACGGCTCAATGACATTGTGCAGCGCTATGAAGCAGACATATTGCTGATGCCAGGCGATATTATGGATGACAACACTGAGGCGTTTTCTCAATACCATATGGCAGAAGATTTGGTGAAGCTGGTAAGCAGTCTGCGCTACGGTGTCTATGCGACGTTAGGTAATCACGATTTGTACGGTCACGAGCAGCCAATTAGTGAAGCTTTACAAGCTGCTGGCGTGCAGTTGCTCAACGATGAAGCGACTTGTCTGTCGCATCAAGGCCAGCCGGTTTGGCTTGTTGGACGTTTTGATAATCATAAACGGCAGAGGGTAGCGACGGCCGAACTGCTCGAACAAGTGAATACTACTGAGCCAGTGATTTTATTAGATCACCGACCGAGCGATATTATGGCGCATAGTCAATTACCGATTGATTTACAGGTTTCAGGACATACCCATAACGGGCAAATATTTCCGGCTAACTTTATTGTAAAGGCCATCAATCGTTTGGGTTATGGCTACGAAAAAATCGGTAAAGGTCACTTTGTGGTATCGTCAGGTTATGGGTTTTGGGGCATACCTTTTCGTTTAGGCTCACGTTCTGAAGTTTGGCTCATTACGTTAAACGGTCAGCCCAATTCATAAAAACTATCTTTATCATATTAATGTCCTTGACGATTTAGTTGTCATAAGTCCTTAATTGCCCATTAAACGCCAACCTCACTTTTTAGTGATAACGGCTATTCTATTTCTTAGGCTGCTAATAAATTTTGTGTACTTATAATGTCACGTACAAAACCAGCAAAGCCATGGATAATATGATTGGTTTCCTGCTCAAGTCCTTGGTGCACGCTCATAAAATGAATAAAGCCGTGCGGCGCACCGTAGACCGTATAAGTTTGGACAGCTCTACCATAATCTTCTAACTGCTTGGCATACGCAAACGCCTCATCACGTAAGACATCCAATTCTGCTGCAACGACATAGGTCGGGCAAATTTGTCGATTGTCACCGAGCATAGGCGACGTCAAGATATGTTGACGTGGCAGCGGACTATTTTCTAAACAGGCCGCATCAAAAACCGCCACATCGGCGTGATCGAGCAATAACCCTTCGCCGTATAGCTCCCAGCTTGGATAATCATTTTCGATATCTGTCACAGGGTATAAAGGCATTTGTGCCAGTGGCTGCGGCAGGCGCTGTAATATCTCAAACGTTTTTTGCCCATCAATCCCTAAGTCTTGCCATGCTTTTGCAGACGGCGTGATGACTTGTTGCGCAATCATGGTTGATAAGCCGCCGCCTGCACTATCTCCTGCCAAAACAATACGTGACGCTAGTGCCCCGAATGATTGGCAATTATCCGCTAACCAAGCATAAGCGGCAATACAATCTCTTAACCCCGTAGGCGCAGGATGTTCAGGCGCTAGGCGATAATCGACACTGATCACTGGCCATCCTGTTCGCTCACAGACAGCATGACAAAACTCGTGATGGGTGTTGATGTCGCCAATACAAAAGCCACCGCCATGGAAAAATAGCATGACGGTTTCATCAGGATTGCGTTTGGCTTTCTTTTTAAAACTAAAGCCTGCTGCGTTTACTTGCTTTTGATAACAACGAACCAGCATATCGCCATCATCCGCATTGGCAATCGTCTTATCTTCCCAATTGACGCTAGGCTCATTTTTCTTGGTAAAAGGTTTTATCGTGTCGAATAAGGATGAGCTTGCCTGCTGCCAAACTCTTGGCGTTTGCATAGCAACAGCATCAGTAGCAAAGCGTTTCCGCAGCTCGCCCATCTCTGAGAGCTGTAAAGGAGTTTTAAGCTTACTATTCACCGCCAGAATCAAGCGCAGGTGCGCATCAACATGTTCATATTGCTTAGCCGTTGGTCCATCTAGATAACCAACCAAGCTGTCTAATACTGTTTCTGGCAAGAGACCGATACTTTTCATTGCATAGTGCAGTAAATGGGGCTGATAAGTCGTCAGCAAATTGTGATGCAGTACTTTATCTCTAATAGATAGGGGCTCGCTATCAATGCAGGATTGCCTATCGTCAGTGCTTATTTGCAAAGTATTTATCTGTAATGGCTCTTTTTCAACATTCTCTAAGGAGTTATTTGGTGAGTTAACAGATGAATGCTTACGTTTTTCTTGAGCTAAAGACGTAAGGTTTAGTGTCCTTACTGCTTTATTAAGTAAGGTGTTGACTGATAATGTCGCTGAATAAGGCATAACACCTCCCATAAATGATAAGTTATATTTGTAATTATCATAAGATAGGCAAAAATAAAGTTGAGTATTCTTTGGTAATAGTGTGCAGGCTAATAGTAATTTATCTGGCTTAACTGACGTTTTTTTGTAGGTTTTGTTAGTGAAATGAATTACTTATTGACGACAAGCGTAAAGGGAGTAAGGTTATTTTAGAGGAGGCAAACGTTTTAATTATCACCATACCGTTATCATGGATTAAGGCAGTATTTATAACCAGCGATAAAAATTCTACACAGTAGGCTTGAAATTTACCCTCATCACCTTTATTAATCAGCTATCAGAAGGTAGTTAAAAGTTATTGCTAACCATAGGTGATTTATAAAATCACGGTTTGGCTAATGGTCGATTATTTCATTATCTGGCCAATTTATGGTGTTGTTTTCTAGTCCATCATTATTCAGTTAATAGCCTTATTCATAATTATATAAAGGAGCCATCATGAACGAGCAGAATAATAATCACGAAAATATTGATCAAAACGTGCCACACGACAACGTTTCGCATGACAATGTTGAGCACGATGATAGTATCTTAAAAGAAACGCTAGAAGAGTTTAATCCACAGCAAAACTCAGGGGAAGAAAGCACTATCGAAAACGATATCGATTTAGATACTTTTAAAGCGCGTATCGCTGAGCTAGAAGGTGAAGTCAAGCAAGCGAAAGAAGGGACAGCGCGCGCCAATGCTGAAGCTTACAATGCGCAAAAACGTATGGAGCAAGAAGCCGATAAGAGCAAAAAATTTGCCCTGCAAAAATTTGCCAAAGAGCTATTAGAAGTGGTCGATAATTTAGAGCGTGCTATCGAAAATGCTCAAGCAGATGATCCTGTCATCGAAGGCGTCAGATTGACGCATAAAGCATTATTAGATGTGTTAAACAAAAACGGCGTAGAAGTGGTTGAGCCACAAGGCGAGAAATTTAACGCTGATTTGCATGAAGCAGTTGGTATTGATCCAGAAGCTGAAGCCGATACTGTGGGTACAGTACTGCAAAAGGGCTATAGTCTGAACGGTCGTTTGCTGCGCCCTGCAATGGTTCGCGTCGGTCAGTAGATTCTGCTAGCTTAATCATCTAAAGGTTAATATTTTAAATAATAAGTCTTTAACCATGCTAAACCTTACTATTAATAAGGGTTTACACAAAAAATCACATAAAAGATATTTTTTGCCGGTTAAATGACTTGAAATAATACAGCCTCAAACCTATATAGAACAACAAGTGACCGTCTGGTATCTGCCAGATTCGGTCTGATGAGATAAATAGCTTATTTAAAAAATAAATTAGGAGCAATTAATTATGGGTAAAGTAATTGGTATTGACTTGGGTACAACGAACTCATGTGTCGCAGTGATGGAAGGTGATAAAGTTAAAATCATCGAAAATGCTGAAGGTACACGTACCACACCATCGATTGTCGCTTATAAAGACGACGAAATCTTGGTCGGTCAGTCAGCAAAGCGTCAAGCAGTGACCAACCCAAACAACACTTTATTTGCCATTAAACGTCTGATTGGTCGTCGTTTTGATGACAAAGTGGTGCAAAAAGACATCGGTATGGTGCCTTATAAAATCGCTAAAGCCGATAACGGTGATGCATGGGTTGAAATTAACGGTAAAAAATTAGCGCCACCACAGGTTTCTGCTGAAATCTTGAAAAAAATGAAAAAAACAGCGGAAGACTATCTTGGTGAAAGCGTCACCGAAGCTGTTGTAACAGTACCTGCGTACTTTAATGACTCACAGCGTCAAGCAACCAAAGATGCCGGTAAAATCGCTGGTCTTGATGTAAAGCGTATTATTAACGAGCCAACCGCTGCCGCACTTGCTTACGGTATGGATAAAAAGCAAGGCGATAGCACCGTTGCCGTTTATGACTTGGGTGGTGGTACTTTTGACGTATCAATCATCGAAATCGCTGACGTTGATGGCGAGCAGCAGTTTGAAGTATTAGCGACCAATGGTGATACATTCCTTGGCGGTGAAGACTTTGACTCAGCGTTGATTGATTATCTGGTTGATGAGTTCAAAAAAGACCAAGACGTCAACCTAAAAGGTGACTCGCTGGCGATGCAGCGTCTAAAAGAAGCCGCTGAAAAAGCAAAAATCGAGCTATCAAGTGCCCAAAGCACTGAAGTCAACCTACCATATATCACTGCCGATAGCAGTGGTCCTAAGCATTTGGTTGTCACTATCAGCCGCTCAAAACTTGAGAGCTTAACGGAAGATTTAGTACAACGCACGATGGGTCCGTGTAAAACTGCGCTTGAAGATGCTGGTCTAAAAGTTGGCGATGTTGATGACGTCATCTTAGTTGGTGGTCAGACTCGTATGCCATTAGTACAGCAAAAAGTACAAGAATTCTTCGGTCAAGAGCCACGTAAAGATGTGAACCCTGACGAAGCGGTTGCCGCTGGTGCTGCGATTCAAGGTGCGGTATTGTCTGGTGACAAAACTGACGTCCTATTGCTTGACGTAACACCATTGACGCTCGGTATCGAAACCATGGGCGGTGTCATGACGCCAATCATTGAGAAAAACACCATGATTCCGACTAAGAAATCACAAGTTTTCTCAACGGCGGAAGACAACCAGCCAGCCGTAACGATTCAGGTGTATCAAGGTGAGCGTAAAATCGCTAACCAAAACAAACAGCTTGGTCGTTTTGACTTGACGGATATTCCACCAGCGCCACGTGGCCTGCCGCAAATCGAAGTTACCTTTGACATTAACGCTGACGGTATCATGAACATCTCAGCGAAAGACAAAGGTACTGGTAAAGCGCAAAGTATCCAGATTAAAGCGGATTCTGGTTTGTCGGATGAAGAAGTCGAACAAATGGTGCGTGATGCGGAAGCGAACGCTGCTGAAGATGAGAAATTTGCTAACCTTGCGCAGGTACGTAACGAAGCAGATGGTCGTATTCATGCGGTACAAAAAGCGCTAAAAGAAGCTGGCGATAAAGTCACTGAAGATGAAAAATCAACAGTAGAAACTGCCATCTCTGAGCTTGAAGCGGCTGCTAAAGAAGATGATCATGATGACATCAAAGCCAAACTTGAAGCGCTAGACAATGCTTTCTTACCAATCAGCCAGAAGATTTATGCTGACAGCGGTGCTGGTCCAGAAGGTATGGATCCAAGCCAGTTCCAACAAGGCGCTGAAAATGCTGGTAACAATAACCAAGCGGATGACGATGTCGTCGATGCTGAGTTTACTGAAGTTGACGAAGATAAAAAATAAGCTTAATTAAAGCTTAAATCGACGTTGATTTCATAATAAAAGGCGTATCTTTCGGGATACGCCTTTTTAATGTTGAATCTCAGTCGTTGTTAATGAGTAGGGAATATTACTCAAAATAGGTGATTGTAACAAAAGATTTCATATCTAGCCCTTTGTAACCCAAGGGCCGACAAACACTTGCAAAAGTTAACTTTCTTACCATTAAACACTGACAGAGTTTTTGACACGGTTTGTTACTATGTATACATCGTTAGCAAACAAGGCGATATGGCTAAAAAGCCCACATAAATAAATAACTTGTTTGTCCAAATTGATTTTAAGGAGCTACATATGAAAACTCTACAAAAAACTCTACTAGCCCTAGCTGCAGGTTCTTTACTAAGCGTAGGTGCACAAGCAGCCGTAGCATATGGTAATGGTTATACTGGTCAGCCATACGTTGGTGTAAAAGTCGGTCAGTTTGACGTAGACGTAGATGGTGCTGATGATCCAACTGCTTATGGCGTATACGGTGGTTACAACTTTGATCCTAACTTCGGTATTGAAGCTGAATATGTAGGTTCAGATGATGCTGATTATCGTGGCGGCGATATCGATGCCAAGACTTACGGCGCTTACGGTACTTACCGTTATGCATTCCCTAACACTGGTTTATATGCTAAAGGTAAACTAGGTGTTGCAAAAACTAAAGTAGAAGGTGACTTCACTCGTAACATCGGTGGTACTGAGATAAGAACTGAAACTTACTCAGATAGTGATACTAGTCTAGCTGGTGGTGTTGGTCTTGGTTACTCAGTCAATCCTGACTTCAGCGTTGAAGCAGAATATGACAAACTAGGTAGCGATGCGGATCTTATGACTATCGGCGCTCATCTTAAATTCTAATTAATTGAACATTAAGTTCTATATTAATGAAAGAGTTAGATGATAAGCAAAATAAAAAACGATCACTTAGGTGGTCGTTTTTTTATGCCTATAACTTTTAAGGCGCTGTTTGATAACAAAATGTGCTACATTGAAAGCTAGAATGATAAAGATAGGGAATGAGCAATTATGGAGATGCTTTGGATGCTTGAACCGTGGCACTGGCTGGTATTAGGCTTTGTATTGCTAATCATTGAGATGTTTGTACCGACGTTTGCCAGCCTGTGGTTTGGCGGAGCGGCTATCATCGTGGCTGCTCTTTCGTGGTTGCTACCCATTTCTGTATCGTTGCAAATCATTATTTGGTTGGTACTTTCGGCTATCTTTTTATTGGCTTGGTTTAAATTTATCAAACCATTATCTGTCGATCGCACCAAAGCGGGGTTGGGCGGTAGTGTCATCATCGGTGAAACTGGTATGATTATCGTCGCGCCGCAGTTAGAGCGCGCAGGCGTTGTACGCTTTAGTGTACCTATCGTCGGGGCTGCTGAGTGGATGTGCCGTACGAGCGGTGAGCAAGTTGCCGTCGGCGATCGCGTGATAGTGACAGATATCGTAGGTAATGAGCTGATTGTCAGTAGTATGCAAGCGCAAGCAGTTATTAATAAAAATAGTTAGGCATAATAATAGAGGTGCAACATGGAAAGTTTTAGTATTGTCATGATCGTTTTGATTGCATTGGTCGTGTTTACGGTGTTCAAAGGCGTGCGCATTGTTCCTCAAGGGTATAAATGGGTGGTGCAGAGACTTGGTAAATATAGCCAAACCCTAGAGCCAGGATTAAATTTAATCATTCCTTATGTCGACGACGTGGCTTATAAAGTCACGACCAAAGATATCGTCCTTGATATTCCTTCGCAAGAAGTCATTACCCGAGACAACGTGGTCATTATCGCCAATGCCGTTGCTTATATTAATATCGTGCGCCCCGATAAAGCGGTTTATGGTATCGAAGATTATGAATACGGTATTCGAAATTTGGTACAGACGTCTTTGCGTTCAATTATTGGTGAGATGGATTTAGACAGCGCCTTGTCAAGCCGTGATGAAATCAAAACCAAGCTCAAATATGCTATCTCAGAAGATATTGCCGATTGGGGTATTACCCTAAAAACGGTAGAAATCCAAGATATCAATCCCTCGCAAACCATGCAAGCCTCGATGGAAGAGCAGGCGGCGGCAGAGCGCTTACGCCGTGCTACCGTCACCCGTGCTGACGGGCAAAAGCAAGCGGCTATCTTAGAGGCAGATGGTCGCCTAGAAGCGTCACGCCGTGATGCTGAAGCGCAAGTGGTATTGGCGAAAGGCTCAGAAGAATCTATTCGTTTGATTACTGCCGCAATGGGCGACGAAGAAATGCCGATTGTCTATTTACTTGGCGAGCAATATATCAAATCGATTCGTCAGTTAGCCGAATCTGATAACGCAAAAATGGTGGTATTACCGGCTGACATTCTAAGTACCATAAAAGGTATGGTAGGTGATAAGCTTAAGGTTTAACTAAGTATGCTTTAGGCGTATTTAAATTTGTTAGAAAAATAGTCAGTGAGCGTTTTACGTGCTGACTATTTTTTTAACTTTTAATTGATAGCTAATCAACTTTTTAGCGTGCATTACTCTATTTTTAATAACAATAATAATTCAAGGAAAATAATAATGGCTAACGAAGATATCAATAATAAAATGACGGCTATAAATGAATTTGTGCAAGGTAGCCCGTTGCCTTATAGCGTACTTGATGCGTCGCATATCAATGCCGCTTATCCTGAGCAGAAATTAGAGATTCGAGGCGGCGGCTACGGCTCAGATGCAGCGGCGCATCCAACCAATGCCAATCAATTTTATGCCCTGACCGACCGTGGTCCTAATGTCGACTTTGACGGAATTGCCGGTAAAGGTAAGCAGTTTCTTGTGCCAAATTATACGCCGTCTATTGGGTTGTTTGAATTGCAAGCTGACAGCAAAATTATCAAAGTAAAAGAAATAATTCTAAAAGATAACAATGGCAATCCTATCTCAGGACTACCAAACCCCAAGGCTTTTGGCGGCACCAATGAAGTACCTTACGATGTCCATGGTCAACCGATGACAGTCAACCCGCAATTGCCTTTTGATGCGGTAAGTAATCCGATCAAAACTGATATCAATGGTTTAGACCCTGAAGGGCTCGCAGCGCTGCAAGATGGCAGCTTTTGGGTCAGTGATGAGTACGGTCCGCACCTTGTGCATTACGATGCCAATGGCGTAGAGATTGCGCGTATCAATGCGTTTGCCAATGATGAGCGTAATAATGTGATGGTTGATGCTAAGCCAATCTTGTTACCGACGGAATTTAGCAAACGTCGTGCCAATCGTGGCATGGAGGCGTTAACCATTACGCCTGACCAAACGACGCTGGTCGGTATCATGGAGTCCTCTATGGACAATCCTGATAAGTCAGGGCGACTGTCTTCTTTAGTACGTATGGTAACGATTAACTTAGTTTCAGGACAAATAGCGCAGTATTTATATCGATTGGATAACGCAGCGCATGTGACCTCTGGTATTGTGGCGCTTAATGACCATGAGTTTTATCTCATTGAGCATGATCGCAAATTCCCGCTCCAAGATAAGTCAGCACAAAAACTCATTTATAAAATTAATATCGCGCGAGCAACAGATATTGCAACCATTGCAAATGATGAAAGTGTTAAACAGAATGATAGACTGGGTTTGACAGTGAATGGGCAAACACTTGAGCAGCTGATTGCCGCTGACGAAGAAAATTGGCAAATCCTTGAAAATATAAACATCACGCCTGTTAAAAAGACCTTGGTCGTCGATGTGCTGGCGAGCTTAGATTACCCGCATGATAAGCTTGAGGGCTTATGGTTACGGCAAGATGGTTCTCTGGGTTTACTCAATGATGATGATTTTGCGATGACAGATACCGATATAATCAATCCAAAAAGCAGCGTCGAGCAAAAGTATCTCGATAAACAAAAAACCATTGAAGATGCCAATCGCCTATATATTGTTATGCCGACTGAATAGAGTAGATTGGTTTTTTTATCAATACTTATCGTATTACAGCCAATAAAAAGACCTCGCATTAGCGAAGTCTTTTTTATTAATAACGTATAAAAAAGTTTTAAATTACTTTAGAGAAGCGATTTTTATGTTTTTTATCTAAATACTCATCGAACACCATGGCGACATTACGCCCTAATAGACGACCTTTTGGCAGGACGCGAATACCAGCGGCATCCATGTCAATCAAGCGATCCTCTTGCATCGCGCCCAATTGCTGAATTTCATCGATAAAATAAGTAATGGCATCGATACCGAATTTCTGATTAACGTCTCTAAAATCGATATAATCATGACAGAGTAAATTCATAATCACGTATTCACGCAGACGATCTTTAATCGAGGTTTTAATCACATTGACCGCTGGCATGATCGCTGGATTATCACGCGCCGCATCGATATTTTCTTTATATACCTGCAAATCCGTATGGTTTTGCAAAATATAGCTGCTATTGGCGTTAGAGATTTGGCTGATTGACGACACGCCAAAGCCTAATAAATCGCAATCGCCCATGATGGTATAACCTTGAAAATTACGATGTAACTTGCCTTCGCGCTGGGCGATAGCAAGCTCATCGTCAGGTTTGGCAAAATGGTCGATACCGATATATTGATAACCGGCCTCGCTCAAGGTATTGATAGTGTTACCAAGCATGGTAAGCTTGGCAGCTGGCGTCGGTAAATCTTCCTCTTTAATTTGGCGTTGCGATTTAAATCGCTCAGGCAAATGGGCGTAATTGAATACCGATAAACGATCGGGTGACATCTCGATAACACGGCGTACGGTCTTGTCTAGAGTCGTTGGCGTTTGATGCGGTAAGCCGTAAATCAAATCGACGTTGGTAGAATGGAAGCCCAATCTACGCGCTTCAGCAAGCACATTCTCAATCAGTTCAGCAGAGTTGATACGGTTGACGGCGATTTGTACTTTTTCGTCTAAGTCTTGTACGCCTAGACTGACGCGGTTAAAACCAAGGTTACGCAGTACCGTTAGTGTCTCGTCGCCAAGCTCACGCGGATCGATTTCAATAGAGTAATCGCCTTGATCTTCTGGCAAAAATTCAAACTGGGTTTGCAAAAACTCCCAAAGTTTTATCAACTCATTATCTTGTAAAAACGTTGGTGTACCGCCACCGAAATGCAGCTGCTTAACCAGTGGTTTTTCACGATCGGCTGGCGTCTTTAATAAGCTACGTTTGTGCTTAATTTCTGCCATTAAATATTCTAAATAATCGCCAGCGTCGCTGTTCTTTTTGGTGATAATTTTATTACAAGCACAGTAGTAGCAAAGGTGACGACAAAACGGAATATGGAAATACAGCGATAAGGGCGCATCGGCTTCGCGCTCTTGCAAAATCTTAGTCTCCAGCCCCTCAGGCATAGGTGAGAATTCTAACGCGGTCGGGTAGGAGGTGTAACGCGGTCCAGAGCGATTGTATTTATTGATAATCTCTTCATCGAATGCCGGCAGCTGCTTACTGGTAATGCTGCCACGAGTACTGGCATAGGGATTGGGCATCTCAACCACAGGACGTGCAGTAGTAGGCTGCTCGTCGGCATGAGCGAAAGATTTTTGGTCGCTATTGATATCGGCTGGTTCTGACATGCGAGATTCCTCGGTTTAACTGTATAAATCGCCACTTAAGTAATAAGTAGTATAACAAATCAATAGTTATAGTGGCATGGACGGTAAGTTTTCGTATATACCCATAAAGTTGTATTGCTATCTGCAATAAAAAAAGACTTCAGGATTGCCCTAAAGTCTTTTTATTATAATCAATAATTTAGCTAGAATTATTCTCTCAATTTGATCACTTCACCAACCGCTTGTTTAGATATTTCGCTCTTACTAAATGGCAGACGAATCCACTCTTTATCTGAATAACGGCGCGTCTGATCACGATGATAAGGGCGCGTTGTATCTCCTGCTTGTGAGTAGGCAAGCAGCGCCTCTACAACAGGACCTTTACTATCAAAGGTCACTGACTGCATATAGGTTGGGCCATTGGTCACTGGACCATAAGTGCCATCGCTGTTTTGACTTGAGCTTGCGACATTGAAGACGCCTTCACCACCAAAACCACCATGCATAGGAATCTTTTCATTGTTCTTGCCTGCATCAATAACGAACTGCAAGCTTCCTAATGGCGCATCAAGCGCAATAGTTCTATCATTAAAATATTTGGTGGTGTATCAGAAAGTATGCTGAGGAAATAAAAGGAGGAGTGACAGCCAGAGCAAGATGATATATTTGAGGTTATGAAGACACAAATACAGATCAATTGCCCCGACTGTCACAGTCTTAGTCTAAAGAAAAATGGTATAAAAAGCTATGGTAAGCAGAACTACCAATGTAAGAACTGCAAACGACAATTCATTGGCGACCATGCTTTAACCTACCAAGGCTGTCACTCTAAAATAGAAGACATCATACGGCTAATGACGGTTAGAGGTTGCGGCGTCAGAGACATAGCCGTTATAGCCTCTATTAGTATTGGTAAAGTCCTTAGCACCATAGGCTCATCGGTCTATAAGATTACACCTAAAAAGCGCTATTATGAACGCTTAGAGGTTGATGAATTCTGGACTTACGTGTATCGCAAAAAGCGTAAAGTTTGGCTTATTTATGCTTATGATCGCGTTACTAATGAGATTGTTGCTTATGTTTGGGGCAAACGTGACCTGAAAACAGCTAAGAAGCTAAGAGCTCGTCTCAAGCAGCTGAAAGTCAGCTATGGCTCTATCAGTATGGATAACTGGGACAGTTTTATAACCGCCTTTAAATTTGACCACAAACGAGTTGGCAAATCTCATACGGTAGGCATTGAAGGTAATAACTGTCGCCTTAGACACCGATTGCGACGAGCGGTTAGAAAGACTTGTTGCTTCTCAAAAAAGCTTGATAATCACTTTAAAGTATTCGATCTGGTGTTCTTTTATGTCAATTATGGCTACGTCTGATGACAGCATACTTTTTAGAACACCACCTTATATTTAACCGACACTTTACTATACTTAATCCCAAGCATACCTTTAATGCTCGCTTAGACACACTGACGTTTTATAAAAGGATTCTTCCATTAATGAAAGCCAAACTGCCTTTTGCTCATACTTATTGGTTTCCGCTTGCCGCGTTGTATTCCGCTTTAACGCTACCTTTATCAGTGGGTGGTCAGCTCGGCTGGTTTACGGTTCCTGCAGGCTTGCAGTACGCCTGGGGTCACGGTCATGAAATGATTTTTGGTTTTGCTTTACTGGTGATTGCAGGTTACCTTGCTGGCCCGCAACCAAAAACCTATATCTTTAGTGTGATTGGTTTGTGGCTGGCGGCTCGAGTGAGCTTTTGGGTTGCGCCGATTAGTATGATTACAGCGATAATTGATATCGCTTTTGTTGGGACGTTAGTATGGAAGCTTTCGCCTATTTTTTTGCGAACGGCTAAAAAATGGCGAAACAAATCGGCAGGCTTTGTGCTGATAGGCTTAGGTATTGCTGCGCTTGGTTTTCATATGGTTATGCAAAGCGATCAGTCAGATGACTTGAGTCTGAGGTTGTTATTAGAAACGGTATTATTGTTAAGTATCTTAATGTTTTATATGGGAGGTCGAATAATAGCGCCAGCGTTAGCAGGGCATTTTCAGAGTCAAAATCGGTTCTTAAAAGATCGTGTGCAGCCTAGGTTTGAAGGCAGTATTTTAATTTTACTATTTTTAGTATTGGTATTAAATCTACTGCCTTTTGCTTGGGTAAAATTCACTATAGCAGCAATTTTACTTAGTAGTGCACTGCTTTGTGTGGTTCGAGTGCTGCGCTGGCGACCGTGGTGGAGCTATGGGCGTGCTGATTTATTGGCCATGCTATTAGGATACAGCTGGATTATCGTAGGCTGGGTATGCATTGCTTTAAGTCTGTTAACGGCCAATTTTCCGATTACCAAGGCTTTGCACGCGATTACTATAGGGGCACTTGGAACGCTCACCTTCACAGTGATGTCGCGAACTCGATCACACCGAGTATTGCGTGACACGAACGCCAAGCCTTTTGTCTTTGTCTTAGCCTTGTTGATAACGGCCGCCGCATTATTGAGGCTTAATCCCATTTGGCTAGGGTATTCTCAAAGTATTCTGTTAGCGGCTTGCTGCTGGAGTTTTGCTTTTATAGGGTTATTTGCTTGGTTAATGCGTCTTAATAAAATAGAGAAAAAAGTGAAACGGCAACGACAATTAATGCAGGATAAGTAGGCGCTTAGATAAAGTGTTAATTATCATATTAGTCTATTTATCACTGTCGATGACGAGAATTACAGCGTCACTTTAACTACAATATCAAATCCCTATCAAAAACGTTAGACGCCCAATAGTTCTAATAAGCCAGAAAACTCATCAAACGCAAAGTTTGGCTTACTATCACGAATATCGACACCATAGTTATAACCATATGAGAGCCCAATGGTATCCACGCCCGCATTTTTCCCCGCTAAAATATCATTGATCGAATCACCAATCATAAAAGCGTCAATAGGCGCAAACCCAAGCGACTCGCAAGCGTGTAATAACGGCGCGGGATCTGGCTTTTTAGTCGGTAAGCTATCGCCGCCAATCACTTCGCTAAATAGCGGCGTCCAGCCCATATGATCTAGTATTTTAGGAACAAAACGAATCGGCTTATTAGTCACCAGTGCCAAGGTATAGCCTGCGTTTTTAAGCTGATGCAAACCTGCGCTCACATCAGGATAAGCCGTGGTTTTTTGACAATCAAGGGCGCCATAAGCGGCAAAAAAAATACGAAGCGCTTCTTCTACCGCCTCGTTGTCTAGGCTGTCATCAACAATCACCTGACCTAATAGCGCCCGCTCAACCAATACACGCGCGCCATTACCAATCCAGCCTTTAATGGTATCGAGCGGGAAGGGAGATCGACCTAGTTGCTCAAGCATTAGATTGGTGGCATCCGCCAAATCAGGTACGCTGTCAATCAGCGTGCCATCAAAATCAAAGATAAGAAGCGGTTTTTGTTGTGAAGTAAGTTGCGCTGTAATAGGCGCTGGGGCAGAGTTGTTGGACATCATAAAAGCTCTTATTATTAAGTTCAGATAAAGCGTAGCACAATCAAGCGCCTGAGGTCATTGTGATTCATGGTTGTCATTTTTATAACCGATTATTTGACGTCTTTATAGCGTGCGCGATGTTCTGCTTTCATTTTGAGATACATGTCATTTTCGCGGCATTTATCCCAAGTTTGCTTAAAAATACGCGCTGATTCTGCTTTGATGGGATCTTCAACTTGCCGTGGTAGCTCTTCACGGCCATGAGCGCCGCTTTGGCCTTTTTTATCGTCAGGGACGGGTCCTTTGTATTTCTTGCCCCCTTTGTGGTTGGCGTAGCGGCGGGCGCGAGTATAGCCCATTTGGATAAATTTGCGCGCCATATCGGCACCAACAAAGTCATCGGCAGCGAGATAATCTAAAAAAATCTGATAAATAATCTCGCTACTTTCTTTTGCAATATCAGGCGTCGCAAAGCGCCAATGTGGCAATATCTCCGACTTATAAGGTTCGACCAATAACACCCCCTGCTCACCGCGACCGACGCGATAAAGCTCGGGCTGCGCGCGCAAGTCTAGGTTTTTATAATCCAAATCATAATCAAACTCTCTCATGGTTTTACCCTTTTACTTTGCATCAATCGTTTTAGTATAGAGAGAGTTTACCCTTTAAAAACAGCCTAAAAGTGTTATGAATTAGTGCGACTATCAGTTGTAGTGGATAGCTATCCTTGTAATTTTTATTAAATTTTAACCATAAAAAAAGCCCCAAACAGTAATGTTTGGGGCTTTTTGGAATGCTTAAACGAATGGTGGCTCGAGGCAGGTTCGAACTGCCGACACACGGATTTTCAATCCGTTGCTCTACCGACTGAGCTATCGAGCCGTCTTCGTTGAGGCGCTATTAAACTAAATATAGGCGTTACTGTCAAGTGATTTTTGCATAATAAGTGAGAAAAGCCCATAAATAATCGAATATAAGTCAAAACTAAGCTTTTAACCTCGTATTTAATCCTTAACGCGCAGGAGCTCATACTCGCTCATAATACGATGAATATCAGCGTCAACAGGGACAAACTGGCGTACGCCTTTTTTCACTTCAGCATCATAAACCAGTTTGATAAACTTTGCATCGATAGCGCGACCACGATTTTGGCTGTGTACCGTAAGATATTGAAGACGTTTGGCATCGGTTTGTCCGTCATCAAAGCAAGCAACCGCGGCGATAGGCTTATCATTAAACATGCCGACATACAAAGTTTGACCACGCTTAAAACCTTGCTCAACGAGGTTTAATACCTCTGCACCACTTGGCTGATTGTCATCGCTGTCATATAGGGCATGCAGACGCTCTGATAACTCATTCTCACGCGCAGGGTTTTTAATCAGGGGCGCATCTAAGCTATTGATGGCGATCGCTTCTAAAGGCATAATCGGTTCCTATAAGTGTTTACCACGTCGTAACATCGGGTGTAGCGTTGAAGGGTCAGCGCGGGTGATGATTGATAATACTGAACGCACTATTTTAGCAGAATAGGGCGATTTTGTGCGTGGATTACTGCTTGGTCGTGGCAGTAAATGCTAGGGTTTGCTATGATGAGGATAGACAAGGGTTTATACGCCAAAAACCTAATATTTATACCTTTCTGAATAAGTTTTTTAAGCAAATATTGAACCTATTTTTAGCTTAATTTTCTATATTTTTATTCATTGTTTTAAACGCTAGTAAGAATGCTTTGGGCGATTTTTCGCCCTATTTTATTGACCGCTTTTCATTTATAGAGAGTAGCCATGACAGCCAATTCTACCGAACAAAATCAAAATTCTGCTCAAAATCTTTTCGGTCATGCCGCACGTACGGCGACCGTTACGCGTAATACTGCTGAAACGCAAGTCACTTGTACGGTAAACCTTGATGGTACCGGTCAAGGCACTGTCGATACTGGCGTGCCGTTTCTAGACCATATGATTGACCAAATTAAGCGTCATGGTCTGTTTGACTTAGATATCAAATGTACCGGCGACACCTTTATCGATGATCACCACAGTGTTGAAGATACTGGCATCACGCTTGGACAAGCGTTCAATAAAGCATTGGGTGATAAAAAAGGCATCCGTCGCTATGGGCATTTTTATGCGCCACTCGATGAGTCATTGACGCGCGCGGTGGTTGATTTGTCAGGCCGTCCAGGACTTCATATGGACATTCCGTTTACCCGCTCGCACGTTGGTAACTTCGATGTCGATTTGTTTAGTGAATTTTTTTACGGCTTCGTCAATCATTCATGGATGACGGTGCATTTAGACAACCTCAAAGGTAAAAACAGCCATCACCAAATTGAATCTACCTTTAAGGCGTTTGCCCGTGCGCTGCGTATGGCTTGCGAATATGATGAGCGTGCGCTGAATACCTTGCCATCGACCAAAGAGGCTTTTTAGATGAGTCGAACCACAAAAATTGCATTATTAGATTATGGCATGGGGAATTTGCACTCGGCCAGCAAGGCGTTAGCAGCGGTCGGGGCAGAGGTTTCTATTACCAATGACCCAAAAGTGGTCGCGGCGGCTGATAAAATTTTCTTCCCAGGTGTCGGTGCGATGCGCGATTGTATCGCTGGCATGCAGGATGCAGGTATTGACGAGGTCATACGTCAGGCGATATTTAATAAGCCTGTCATGGCCATCTGTGTGGGCATGCAGGCGTTGTTTAAGCAGTCCGCTGAGAATGGTGGTACAAAGTGCTTGGGCATCCTAGATGGCAGCGTAGAAGCGTTTGACCCTACTTGGAAAGATGAGCAGGGGGTTACCATTAAGGTGCCGCACATGGGCTGGAATACTATTAACGGTATGGATTTTGCTCATCCGCTGTGGAATGGTATCGAGGACAACGCGCATTTTTACTTTGTACATAGCTATTACTGCGCGCCTAGCGACAATGCACAAGTGGCGGCCGTTTGTGATTATGGTCAGCCGTTTTGTGCCAGTATTCTGCAAGACAATTTATTTGCCACCCAATTCCATCCAGAAAAAAGCCACACCGCGGGCTTACAGCTGTTAAAGAACTTTGTCGATTGGGATATTTAATAACTATACTTTAAATATTTCTTCAATAATAATATTTCTTCAATAATAATATTTCTTCAATAAGAAGGTAGATTAGCAAATGCTTAATCTACCTTTTTTATTCTCAATGTATAATTGGCTGTTTTTCATTTATACTCAGTTACTTTTTACCTCTTTTACACGGAATAAAATCGTGGATTTTTATCTCTTTAAAAACGGTGTCGTTGATGCTACTGGCTTAGACAAAGACGCCTTACATATCTATGTGGGCATTGGCGTCTACCTATTAAGTTTACTTTTTCTACGTCCAATTTTTAAAAAATACAGCGTTAGAGCCTTTGTCGCTTTGATTTTGGTGACCGCCATCGCTCTATTGGGTGAATATTTGGACAATCGCCAGACGCTTACCGAACTTGGTGTGGTAGGGTTAAAAGCAGCAGAGATAAAAGCCAGTATCCATGATATCGTGAATACCTGTCTGCTTTCTTATATTATCTACGGCCTTACCGTATGGACAAAGACATTTCAATCAATCAATACCGTCAAACCTATGATTAAACGGCAGAAAAAAACGGACTATTGCTAAGTCCGTTTTTTATTGTTTATAAGCTCATTGCTTTGCGCTTTTTACTTTAAGGCTTTTTACTCTGATGCTTTTTTAAAATGCCAAATTTAAGCAACTCACCATTTACAAAGCTTACGAAAGTCAAAAAACTCTGGTCTATTTAATGCGTTATGAGTTTGCTACCTTACAATCAGAAAGGTAGCGACAGGCAATTATTCTATCTTTCCTAACTATCAATCCAACATAAGCAATAATAAAATAGGAAAAGTTATGAATATCTCAGACCTTAATATCAGTGACATAGTAGACAAAGCCAAAGACACCTTAGGTTTAGAGCCGCAAGAAACCGAAGATGGCGCTTATACCCCTTCTAAAGCTTCGCTTAAATTGGCAGCGCCTAACAAAACCAACTACGATCATAGCGAGTACGAAGCGCCATATACGGGCAACAAAAAAATCCTGATGGTCTGCACCGAGCAGCAGTACATGACCATGGCAAATGATAAGAAGTTTAAGACTGGCAATCATCCGGTTGAGATGATGGTGCCGTTGCTGCATTTTAAAAAAGCAGGGTTTACGGTAGATGTTTTTACCCCAACCGGGGAGGCTGTCAAAGTCGAGCAGTGGGCAATGCCAGAGGACGATGACGACGTCAAAAAAATCTACGCGGAATATGAGTCTAAGCTTAAAAGTCCAAAAAGTATCGCGGATTTTGTCAAAAATGACATGGCAAATAGCGAGGATTACGCAGCAATCTTTATCCCCGGTGGGCATGGGGCAATGCTGGGTTTGCCTGAAGATTATAACCTTGGCGAGTTGCTACGTTGGGGTTATGACAAGGATTTATTTACCTTAGCCATTTGTCATGGACCGGCGGCTTTATTGGCGGCCAATTTAGAAAGTCCTGATAGCTCTGATAAACCTGATAGCGCTGACAATACTAATAGCGCCGATAAAGACGATAACGCCAAACGCGACTTTATTTTTAAAGGTTATAAAATGGTAGCGTTCCCGACAGCTATGGACAAGCAAATGCCAAAAATTGGTTATTTGCCCGGTACGATGCCTTGGTACTTTGGCGAAAAGCTAGAAGATTTGGGCGTTACGATTACCAATAAACTGGCGACAGGACATACCCATCAAGACAGAAAGCTGATCTCAGGCGATGGACCCTTGGCGGCTAATGACTTTGGTAAAATGAGTACTGAAGCTTTGTTAAAAGCGCTGCGCTAAACCGTTTGGATTCAGCCATAGCACAAAAAAAACGGACTATTTATAAGTCCGTTTTTTACTTTAAGAAGGTAATCTAAGTTGGATAACCCCGAACAGGAGCTATAGGATAAAAGATAAATAAATGATCCATTTTTCTTGTTCTACATTTATCCAAAAATTCTATTAATACATCTTCGTTTTCTAAAAATTCATCAAGCTGTTCAGAAGAGATTTCATAATATTCTTCAAACTCAACATACCTCTGATTTGGCGGACTAACTGGAAAAGATAAGTAATATTTATTGGTAGTGGTTTCTTTACCGAGCGAGTATCTTTTTTCTCTACTGATTTTTACATTTTCAAATTCGTAACGCATAGAAACCTCACGCGAAGTCATATTACCAAGTCAGCCTATCTTTCATCATAAATACCACGCACCACTTCACCAATCACTCGAATACCATCAATCAGCGTTTGCTCATCGGCAGCGATACTCATACGAATACACTCATGGGCATGTTTATAATCGCTGACATCGACACCGGGGAAGAAATATTCACTTGGTACAATAATCGTGCCTTTGTCTTTGAGAATCTCATACAGCTCAGTGGTGCTAATCGGCAAGTCTTTAAACCATAACCATAAAAATATCGCGCCCTCCGGCTTATGAATCATTAATGGATAATCACCCAGCGCTTCTTTTAACAGCTTGACCGCTAATGTCGCTTGCTGTTGATAAAAGGGTTTAATCTCATTATCCGCTAACTGCTTGATACGGTCATCGTTCACCAATGGCGTGGCAATCGCTGCGCCAAAACGTGTCGGCGCTAGATTGACTACCGCATTCATCGCGCTGACCGCTTCTATGACTTTCGCATCGGCAACGATAATGCCGGTACGCATACCGGGCAAGCCAATTTTAGACAGGCTAAAGCATAAAATCGTATTATTATCCCAGTTTAGATGCGCGTCAGAATAGATGATATTCGGGAAGGGCATACCGTAGGCGTTATCGATGATTAGCGGTATATCATAACGCTTGGCAAGCTCGGATAAATGTGCCATTTCTTCATCAGTCAACACATTGCCCGTTGGATTGGTCGGACGCGAACAACAAATCGCACCAATGCGACCTTCCTTCAATGCTGGCAGGTTCTCTAACGCGTCAAAATCGACGCGATATTTAAAGAAACCTGCTTCGCCATCGTGAGTGACTTCATCGATATGCGGCAATACAGCAGCAAAATGCTGACCTTCGACATGGACGTCACTATAGCCAATATATTCAGGCGTTAATGGCAGTAGAATTGATTTATCTACCGATTGATTTTCGCCATTATTAAATGCGCCGCCAAATAAATTAAACAAGTAGAAAAAAGCATTCTGCGAGCCATTGGTCAAAGCGATATTTTCTGCCGTCAAATTCCAATCATAATGACGATTAAAGAAGCTAACTAAGGCATCGATAAAGCCTGCATCGCCCTGCGGATTGGAGTAATTTGCCATACTAATAATCGCGCTACTATTGGCTTCACCATCATCGTTATCATTACCAAGCGCTTTATAAGTCTCTAAAAACAGCTCATTAACCGCATCAATCTTGGCAGGGTTACCACCGCCCAGCATATTGATAGGCTGATCGCTTTTTAGCGCATCGCCCAAATCATCCATCAATTGTGAGATACCAGTTGGCTGGGTAAATTTTTGACCAAACTTTGAGAATTTCATAAGGCTACCGTACTTTTTTAAATGGTTTATGAGAGCTATATCTGAATGCTGGGACGCGCATTAGTATAGCAAATAGTCAGTTTTAAACGAGCTGGAATATTAAGAATGACTGACATTCACAATATCGACTGTTAAATCATCGCCCGTACCCGCGCCATAATCCCACGCCCAATCACTAATCTCACATAAATAATAGCAATGGCAAACAGCAAACCAACTAACGCTACACCGCCAATAGCCAAGCTTGTCCACGGTACGCTAAAGCGCAGATTAAACCATTGGGTAATAGCAGCCCACGCGCCGATATTAGCGATAATAACCGCAAATAAAGCGGCACTAATGCCAAGTATGCCAAGCTCTAAGATATTGAGCATATATAGGTCACGCTTTTGCATTCCGAGGAGCCTAAATGAAGCACTGTCTTTCATTCGGTCTTGCGAGGTAGATAGTAGCGAGCTAATCAAAACCATGATACCCGTCAGCAATGCCAGTAAGGTGAAGACATAAACCAAACGGCTCATTTGTACCACTAGCTCTTGGACTTGCTGCGCGATAGCCGTACCGTCGATGGTCGTTACCGCAGGAAACTCGCGTACTAACTGACCTTGGAGTTTTGGAATATCCTCTGCTGCAACGTGGGCGGTAGCAAATTGGATTTGCGGAGCAGCTGCTAACACTTCAGGCTCAAATAAAAAGTAAAAATAAGGGCTAGGACCTTTCTCATAGCGCGAGCGGATACTGGTGATTTGCCCGATAATCTCAATCCCTTGGATATTAAAGCGCACCTGATCACCCATTCCAACATTTAGCAAACTGGCTGCCGTATCCAAAATCGATAATGGCGCAACGGTTTGCGCTGAGTCACTATCTACAGTCTTAATAGGGGCATAAAGCTCGTTTTTTACTAGTGAATCTGTAATAAATTCAGTATCCATCACTATATCGGCATAGCTTAAATTAAAGACCCGCGTCGGATCATCAAAGCCGTCAGCAGGCTCGATATCTTGTACGGGTATATTATTAGCCGTGACAACACGCGCGCGAATGACAGGATAATAGCTCACAGGCGCAGCAATGATGTTATCAATCTCTTCGTGCTGGTCACTTTGAATATCGAGCAAAAATAAATTGGGCGCATCTTCAGGATAGGCATTAATAAACTGGGCATTGATACTATGATTAAGCGTGGTAATCAAAGTTAAAACCGCCACTGACAGCGATAAAGTGACAAAAAATAATGCCGACTGATTGCCTTTACGGGCAAGGTTATGGATAGCAATACGCTGCATCCAGCTGATATTAGAATGCTTGGCAAACTTAATCAGCAGCCATAACCAAGCGCGAGCTAATAGCCAAAATATCGCTACGAAGGCAGTTAAGCCTACTAACAGCTGCGCACCTAGTATCAGAGAATCTACTTCATAAGCAAAAAACACATAGAGACCAACTAGCATCAATCCATACCAAAGTAACGGCAGACGCCGATACCAAGGCAGATTTTGCGAGTTTGTGCTTGCACCTTGATTTAGTAAAGTGGCAGGTTTGGTGCTACTTAACGTGCTTAAACCACGCTGAGCGATAAGCAATGTTAGCACTAGCGCGATAATAATGGTTTTAATGGCGCTAATTGGGTTAATAGCTAAACCAACATCCGCTGGCAAGATAGCAATGAGATACGGCTGGCCGACTTTCAGTAAGCCAAAACTGACGATAACCGCGGCCACACAAGCAATGATAGTAGTAACAATCAATAGCTGATAGTAGCTGCGTTTTAAAGATTTAAGCGGCTCACCTAATGCCAAACGAATGGCGTTACTAGATTGCTGCTTGGTCACAAAAGCGGTAATGACGCCATACATCGCCACTGCTGATAATAACAGCACGGCAATGACGAGCAGC
The DNA here is from genome assembly GCF_002836335.1 of Psychrobacter sp. Sarcosine-02u-2. Taxonomy (NCBI): domain Bacteria; kingdom Pseudomonadati; phylum Pseudomonadota; class Gammaproteobacteria; order Moraxellales; family Moraxellaceae; genus Psychrobacter; species Psychrobacter sp. Sarcosine-02u-2. Next base: position 59,641 of record NZ_PJBX01000158.1, read on the forward strand.
TTTAAAAACATCAAGACATTGTCAGAGATACGCGAGACAGAGGTATCGGCGGACTCAGCATCAGAGAGCTCAATATCAGGGTAATTGGTTAGTATTTGCGTCAGCTTTTCTCGCTGTTCTGTTATCTGCTCTGGCTCACCTGCCAGCTCAATACGGTAATTAATACGGCTACGCTGTCCTAATAAGTTGGTCGCCGCAAGCGCATCCTCATGCATCAAAACCCGCCCACCAAAACCAAAGGCCGTCAACGGGCGGTCAGGCTCTTTGGTCAGCACATCACTAATCGTAAAATCAGCATCACCAATGGTGATTTGGTCACCGACAGTGGCGTTTAAGCTGTTTAGTACTTCGGGCGCGACGACGACATTAGCAGCGCTTAATTGCTGCCATAATGGTTGCCCCGAAGCAAGTTCGGCTTCTCCATATAACGGATAAGCTGGCGAAACCGCTTTGACGCTAGCAAGTAAAGTTTGCTCATCGGTCACTACCATGGCGCTAAACTGATAGTCATATACTATTTGCGTATCAGCGACCGTCTCTACTTGTGCTAATACCTCGCTTGGCCAATCTTGCTTACTGTTTAATATTAAATCGCCGCCAACGAGTGCGCGCTGATTATCATTGATATAAGTATCAACCGATTGCTGGATAGAATCTAAAGTCAGGTAAGTGGCAAGCGAAAGAACTAATGTGATTAAGAATAAGACGGGATAGATCCAGCGCTGCCACCAGCTACGACTTAAGGCTTGCGCGCCCAAGTTTTTTGAAATTAACAGACGATTAAGTAGTGGGCTTATTCTGCCACGCGAATCATTCGACTCATTATCCATGTTATCCATTGATTTTTGATCCATCTATCATACCGTCATGCATGGTAATGACCCGATCTGCCATCTCTGCAAGTGCAGCATCATGGGTGACCACGACCAATGCCGAGCCAACCTGCTGGCGTAAATCTAATAACAGTTGCATGACTTGATTGGCATTTTGCTCATCTAAATTGCCTGTTGGTTCATCGGCAAAGACGATTTTTGGCTGCGACACCAAGGCGCGCGCCACGGCAGTACGCTGCTGCTCTCCGCCTGATAATTGGTTGGGTAAGCTATCACGCCGATGCCCTAAATCAACCGCTTCAATCAACTCATTTACGCGTGCTTTATTCGGACGGCGGGCAATATCAAGCGGAAAGGCAATGTTTTCTGCAACCGTTAATGTCGGTAATAGATGAAACGACTGAAAGACAAATCCCATTTCGCGTTGTCGAATAACGGCTAAAGCATCTTCATCAAGCGCACTTAAGGTTTGCCCTGCCAATTCAACGCTTCCACTATCAGGATAATCTAACGCTGCCAGTAGTCCGAGCAAAGTCGATTTGCCCGAGCCGGATTTACCCATGATGACCACAAACTCGCCCGCATCGACATGGATATCGACGTCTTTAATAATGGATAATGATTGCTCGCCGACTTGAACGGTTTTATTCAGCTTGGAGGCGGTAAGTAGTGCTTTGTTATGGGCTGTAGCAGTCATTGGCTAGTCTCAGTAGGCGTGCTAGATTTCGTTGCCGTATCGGTATTAGCTGCTTCTAGCTTTTCGATTTCAGGTTGCAGAATTGGCAAAATATTGTCGTTAACGATAATGCTATAGCCTTCCTTGGTTGGATGAATGGCATCGGCTTGGTTTAATTTTGCATCACCGCCCACACCGTCTAAAAAGAATGGAATCAGCGTCACATTCATATCTTTCGCCACCCTTGGATATATCGCAGCAAACGATTCGACGTAGTCAGCGCCAAGATTGTCATAAATCTGCATACCGCCCAACATGACTTCGCTACCGCCATCTTGAAGGCGTTTAATAGCGGTGCGAATATTGGCTTCGACCGTTGCCACATCAATACCGCGGATGGCATCATTAGCTCCAACGGTTAAAATGGTAATATCAGGTTTGGTTTGCAATACCCAATCGAGTCGATTGACAAGCCCGGTACTGGTTTCGCCACTCAAGCCTGAATTGATTACTTTGACATCCTTGTAGCCCATCTCTTTTAAGCGAGCTTCTAGCTGCGCGGGGTAATTGGCATTATTATCAACGCCAAGCCCTTCGGTCAACGAATCGCCCAATGCCAAGATGGTTAAAGGTGCTTGCTGCTCAGCTGAATGCTTAGATGGAGTAGATTCTGGCGTTTGAGGTTCAGCCATTGTCGTATTGACGGCCGGATTATTATTTTGAGTATTGTCAGCCGTATTGGCGTCAGGCTGCTGTTGACAACCGCTCATAGCGATTGCGAGGCTCAAGGCGGCGCCCGTAAGCAAACGCTGCGGTGGGTGAGAGGGTATATTTATCATGATTCTGCTGTCCTAAATACAATAAAGTCAGTCTAGCAGAATCAGGTAAGCCGCAATATGGTACAAAAGTTAATTGATTGACACCGAAGGTTAATTGATTGAAGATAAAAATTAAATCTTTTTACCATCGACCATTAGCGGGCGGCTAACCAGCCAAGCAAACCCCACGTTGATAATCATCAGTACCAGCATAATGAATAACGGTAAATCCCAGTTGTCCGTTGCTTCATGCAACCAACCGGTGCCAAGTGGACCAAAAAACGCAATCAGATAACCAATGGCTTGCGCCATGCCCGACAGCTCGCTTGATTGATTGGCGGTATAAGTACGCATCGAAAACAGCATCATACTTAAAGTGAAAATCGCCGAGCAGCCCATGCCCATTAGTCCTGACCATAGCCAAGCATAATCGGCAGACAGATAAGTGAGACCCAAGACGCCGAGCACGTTTAGTGACGCAGCAAAGATGGCCAGCGCTTGTATAGGACGCCCGCGGTTGACGAGCCACGTTAAGCTTAAAATAGCAACCGGTGCCATAAATTGAAAGACGGAAGCCATTTGTCCCGCGCTCACCGCTGACAACCCTTTACTTAGCCATATCGACGGTAAGAAACTGGCAACGGTATAAAAAAGCAAGGACTGTAAGCCCATAAATACCGCAATTTGCCAAGCAAACGGCGTGCGCCACATCGAAATGTGCGATGGCGCTTTCTCGCCTGCGGCAAGAGGTTTGATGGGCTGATGGTTCGAAGAACCCAAACGCAGCCGTAGCACTACCCAAATGATTAAGGCAAACAAGCCTAAAATCGACCAGCCACCAAGTGCCCATTGCCAACCAACCTTCTCAGATAATGGCAATACCACGCCAGCGACAATCCCAGCCGACACTGTCATGGTGAGACTAAATAAACCTGTAATCAGAGGAATATGGTTCGGTGTGCGCTGTTTGATGACAGGGGCAGCAAGGGTATTGGCAAAGCCAATTGCCAATGTTAGCAATAACGTGCCGCTTAAAAAGCCAATCCAAGTCGGAATGACGCTACGAATAACCATACCTGCGGTTAATAACGCAATCATCGTGATCAGCGTATTTTCAAGGCCAAAACGCTTCCCAATCGTAGGGGAAATAAAAGCCCCAAGCGCAAAGGTCAGCATCGGCACTGCACCAAGCCAACCAATTTGGGTTTCGGAGATATCAAGCGCCCCTTGCACTACCGGCGCAATAGAACCCAGCGCCACAATCGGCGCGCGCATATTGGACGCCAATAAAACCATAGCACATAGCACCAGCCAAAAAATAAAGCGCGATGAGGGCAGCTTTAGGTTTGCTGGCGCATCTGGTTGAGACTGGGACGGTATATCAGATTGCAAATTAGGAGAGGTAGACATAGCAGCACGACTATTAAAATAAAAAAAGGACACGTCATTTATAAGCACTGACTCAGCAGCACTTATAAATAACCCCAAGGCCCGTCGATAAGACGGCGCTCAAGACCACATATTAGAATATAGAGTATAAAAACACTTGCAGAAAGCAAGTCATATGAACTTGCTACCCCATTTATCAGGGTAAAGTTAGTATATGAATAGTGAAGTTTTGGCTTTGCTGATAGCGCTTATGATAAAAAGGCTTTTATATAAACGCTAAAGCAAAAATAGCGTCAGTCACCGTTAGTTTGCAAGGTTAATTGCAAAGGACTCGACGCTATTATAAGAATAGAGGGCGGCTAAATACTACCAACGTATGGTAACAAATAGCAGGTTTATACCGACTTGCCTAATTGCGCAGCCTTTAGCGCGGTTTCTTGCTGCTGGTCAACCAGCGATTCGCATTTATTGGGGTCGTTACCACAAAATGAGCAAAACTCATCACCCATCAATTTTGCCACACCACCGCACGAGCCTCTAAGCGGCTTTTTTTTGACCATATAACCGATGCCCATAAAGATAAAAAACAGCATAAAGACGGTAAAGGTAACAGCAAGCATGGGAAGCAATTGGTTAAGCATAGAGATAACCTCTCGTTTAAAATATGAAGCAGCCATCTAAGCAATGACTTACTTATAGTATAGCAAAAATTTGCCTCGCCCGTTTGTGCTTAGCAGGTTATTACAGTCTAGACGTTTGATACTAAGACTTTTTATCGGCGCGTAAGGTTTTCATCGCCGGCGTTTCGACCACTTGCCAATCATCAACGCTGTCGGTCGCCGTGTCTGCTGCAACACCTTTTGCCAAAATCACAAATAAAGCTGCGATATTGTGCTCTTTCGCCGTAGCCAGCGCTTTTTCATAAGGCATGGCGGTCAAGGCCGTTGCCCACGCATCCGCCAGCGCCACCGTTTCTGCAGCGACCGTTACTGATGGCGCACCGCCTACGATTGGCTCACCTGTGGTTGGGGCAATAGTATGGCTATAGTGCTTACCATCGAAAACAACGGAGTTGCGATAGTTGCCAGAAGTAGCAAGCGCCATGCTAGCGCCATTATTGATAGGCTGGCGAATCATCGCCATTGCTTGCCGAGTACTTACCGTACTGCCCTCAATGGGTGCATCAATAGCGATTTGCCACGGCTGCTGCTGGGCGCTAACGCCTGAAGTCGCCACTTCGCCGCCAATCTCAACCATATAGTTGCGAATTTGATAAGTGTTCTTAAGCACATCGGCAATGACGTCGACGCCATAACCTTTAGCCACCGCCGAAAAATCAAGGCCAACGCCGTCTTTGGTTTTATAAATGCTGTCATCTTTTTGAATGACACTGTCAAAATCGACCAAGGCTTTCGCTTGCGCAATCTCAAGCGCCGTTGGCGGACTTTGTAAGCGCTCAACCGTCATGGTACTGCCAAAGCCCCAAGTTTCTATCAAAGGCATTACCGTTGGGTCAAAAGCGCCGCCCGATAGCTCATAAACTTGCCTTGAGGCTTGCAACACATGGCTAAAATCGGCGTCGATAGCAATCGGCGTATCTTTGCCTAATTGGTTAAATTTAGAAATAGTAGAGTCGGCTTGATAGGTCGACATGCTGTCGTTTATATCTTGCAAGCGCTTATCAATTGCTGCTTGTATGGCAGCTTCATCAGCGCCTTTGGGGAATTGATAACTGATGTGGTAGCTGGTGCCCATGGTCTCGCCGCTAAGATTGTCGTAATCGGGCTTTTGCTGGCAGGCGCTAAGCATGAGTACAGAGCTGATAGCAATAATGGTTAAAGAGGCGGATTTTAGGGGTTTGTTAGGAGTAAGAAAGGTGGTTAAATTTGTCATATAAGTCATCACAGCTTGATAAAGCGAAGGGGTGAGTGGGGACGTTAGTTTGCAGGTAATAAACTAAGCAAGCTAAGCGTCGCCTATTTTACACCCCTTGTTACCGATAAGGCCAATTTACGACTAACGTACGACTTGAATAACTACGACTCGAGAAGATACGATTGAACCTGCCTGTTTTTATTTAACCTGTGACTCCCGAATAAGCTTATATAGCTTTGGCGGCGATAAACGATTGACTCTAGTGGCAAGTTTTTCTTTATTGCCAGCAACGATGATATATTCTTCACCCTTAGTCAGAGCTTTGACGACCTGTTTGGCAAAGGCGGTCGCCGTCAGTCCTTTATTGGTGGCGTCATCCATCGTCCCCTGCGCGCTACCATCACCAGTTAAAGCATTGATAGAGATATTGGTTTGAATAAATCCTGGGAATATGGTCGCCACCTCGATACCTTGGTCATGCAATTCTGCACGCAAGCTGTTTGCCCACATATGAATCGCGGCTTTGGCAGCACCATACGCGCCGCGATATTGGGTACCCAGTAAACCTGCCACGCTCGATACCATGACAATTTTGCCGCCGCCTTGCGCAATCATATCGGGCAATACCAGTCTGGTCAGCCGCGTTTGCGCGAAATAATCTATCTCCATCAGCTTACGCTCAATTTCCTCAGTCGTTTCCATAATAAGCGCCCGTTGACTGATACCTGCATTATTAATCAACCAATCCACTTTTTCAGTTTTAGCCTTGATTGTTTCATAGGCAGCTTTTGCTTGCTTGGCATCGGCGATATCAAAGGGAACGACGATATGTTTTTTGCTGTTTTTGCAGCGAATTTTGACGGTCTCTAATTTATCTTTATCACGGCCACTTAAAATAATGCTGGCACCACGTTTGGCAAAGGCAATTGATAATGCTTCGCCGATACCGCTAGACGCGCCGGTAACCCAAATGGTCAAATCTTTCACTTTGGTTTTCATAAGAATCCTTTCTGATTGAAAATGGTTGATTTAGCGCATAAAAAAAGAGCCTCTATTGAGACTCTTAATTTATCATATATTTTTAGCTTAACGATACTTGTTGAATACATAGGTGTTATCAACCGATTTAAATAATCGACTTAACCACCAAAATCATCAAGCATGATGTTTTCATCTTCCACGCCCAAACTGTGTAGCATGTCGATAACCGCCGCGTTCATCATCGGTGGCCCGCACATGTAGTATTCACAGTCTTCTGGGTTTGGATGGTCTTTAAGATAATTTTCAAGCAGCACGTTATGGATAAAGCCAGTTGGACCTTCCCAATTGTCCTCAGGGAGAGGATCAGACAAGGCCACATGCCACTCGAAGTTATCAAACTCTTCTTCTAGTTGGTCATAATCTTCAACGTAGAACATCTCACGAATCGAGCGCGCGCCATACCAAAAGCTAATCTTACGCTTGGTATTTAAGCGTTTGAGCTGATCGAAAATATGCGAGCGCATCGGCGCCATACCTGCACCACCACCAACGAAAATCATTTCAGCTTCGGTGTCTTTGGCAAAGAACTCACCATAAGGACCCGAAACCGTCACTTTATCGCCAGGGACGAGGCTAAATACCCAAGAGGACATTTTGCCCGGTGGTATACCGTCAGGACCGCGTGGCGGTGGACTGGCGATACGGATATTAAACTTAATGATGCCTTTTTCGTCTGGGTAGTTGGCCATTGAGTAAGCACGAATCACTGGCTCATCAACTTTCGACACATATTTGAAAATGTCGAACTTTTCCCAATCTTCGCGGTATTCTTCGTCAATCACAAAGTCTTTATAGTGCACTTCATGCGGCGGCGCTTCTAACTGTACATAACCGCCCGCGCGGAAATTGACTTCCTCGCCTTCTGGAATTTTTAGTACCAACTCTTTAATAAAGGTGGCAACGTTATCATTCGAGACAACTTCACATTCCCACTTTTGTACATCAAAAAACTCAGGGTCAATCTCAATTTTCATGTCTTGCTTTACCGCAACCTGACAAGCAAGGCGCATGTGGTTACGGATTTCGCCTTGGGTAAAATACCCAGTTTCGGTGGGCAGAATAGAGCCGCCCCCTTCAATAACGCGGCAACGACACTGCGCGCACGTACCACCGCCACCACAGGCTGAAGATAAGAAAATACCTTCGCTCGCCAATGTTTGTAGCAGTTTTCCGCCCGCGGGTGTCACGACGTCATTATCGGGATTATCGTTGATATGGATAGTAACATCGCCTGAACTGACCAATCTTGAGCGCGCCGCCAAAATAATGGCAACGAGACCCATGATGATCACGGTAAACATAGCAACGCCACCAATCGCCGTAGCGTAATCCATGGTAGGTATCCTTAATCTATGGAGTAGGGGAGCGAAAAAACGTCTTTACGTTTTTTGAACCCCTACCGAATAAATGAATTAAATAGGTCAAAGTGCTAAATAGGGTTTAATCTTAGCGGTTTAAATTGACATACCGCCGAAAGACATAAAGCCAAGTGACATCAGACCAACCGTGATAAAGGTAATACCAAGACCACGCAGCGGCGCTGGAATGTCTGAGTATTTTAGCTTTTCACGGATACCCGCCAAGGCGGTAATCGCCAATGCCCAACCGAAGCCTGCGCCAACGCCATATACCATCGATTCGCCAAAGTTATAATCACGCTCAACCATAAACAGTACGCCACCTAAGATGGCACAGTTGACGGTAATCAGTGGCAAAAACACCCCAAGGGCGTTATACAGACTTGGGACGAACTTATCTAAGAACATCTCTAAAATCTGTACCACAGCGGCAATCAAACCGATATAACTAAGTAGGCCCAAAAAGCTTAAGTCGATATCAGGGAAACCTGCCCATGCCAGCGCACCATTTTTTAAGATGAACTGAAACAAAAGGTTATTTAGCGGTACGGTAATCGCCATCACGACGACCACAGCGACCCCAAGACCAATCGCGGTGGAGACCTTTTTTGATACCGCCAAAAAGGTACACATGCCTAAGAAGTAGGCCAGCGCCATATTCTCGATAAAGACCGAGGTTATAAATAAACTGACATAGTGTCCCATTAGTGACCGCCTCCTTGTGCCATGCCTTTAGATTGCGGCTTCATTACAAATTCAGCTTCTTCGACCTGTTCAGGTTTCCAAGTACGGATAATCACAATGAACAGAGCGATAATAAAGAACGCTGACGGTGGCAATAGTAATAGACCATTTGGTACGTACCAACCACCATCGTTTGCAGTTTGCAAAATGGTAATACCGAACCAGCTGCCTGCGCCCAAAATCTCACGCACACTCGCGACGAATAGCAGTACCGCTGAGTAACCAAGACCGTTACCAATACCGTCTAAAAAGCTTGGTACTGGTGGATTGCTCATGGCAAATGCTTCGGCACGGCCCATCACGATACAGTTGGTGATAATCAAACCAACGAATACCGACAAGCCTTTACTGACATCATAAGCGACCGCTTTTAAAATCTGGTCAACCACAATAACCAATGACGCAATAATCGTCATCTGCACAATAATACGAATGCTTGAAGGGATTTGCTTACGGATAATAGAGATAAAAAAGCTTGAGAATGCGGTGACCAAGGTCAACGCCACACTCATCACCAGCGCATTCGCCACACTGGTAGTAACCGCCAACGCCGAACAAATACCTAAGATTTGCAGGGCAATCGGGTTATTGTCAAAGATAGGCGAGGTTAAAATCGTTTTTGTATCAGCCATGTTATGCCTCCTTGCCGTGTGCTGCTGGCACTACTGCGACCAGTTCGGTTGCGGGATGCGTCTGCTGTTGATGTAAGTTCTGACCCAGTTTTTTATACGGACTTTGATTGGCTTTGACTTCTGCATCCGCCAATGTTTTACCGCTCTCTTCACGCAGATGATCTAGATAAGGTTTATAACCTTGCTCACCGAGCCAAAACTGAATCATGTTACTGACGCCGCGACTGGTCAAAGTAGCACCACTGATACCATCTACCCAGTTGTCTTTTGGATTACCGGCTTTGGTCACACCCGTTGCTACTGCGCCGTTTTCGTCATAAGAATGAATGCCGCTCCACATGGCGCGCCACTCAGGCTCTTCGATACGAGCACCTAGACCTGGGGTTTCTTTATGCTCATAAAAACTGATACCTTTGATGGTATTCATATCGCTCTCAAGCGTTAAGAAACCATAAATCGTACCCCATAGACCATAGCCTTGAATAGGCAGCACCACCATTTCAGGTTGTCCAGCGTCATCACTTTTGACATAGACTTTGGCATATTTAGGAACACGGCCGATACCAGCAGGGTCATTACCGCCCAAATCTTCGCTTAGCGCCTGATTTTTGGTCGCTTGACTGGCATCGTACGCATTGCGATCGGGAATGCCAGCGGCTTTTAGCGCGTCGTCATCGAGGTAATCGCCTTTATTAAGGTCAACGATCTTTACCTCAAAGTCTTTAAAACGCTCGGCCACATCTTCATTGGTATCAGACGCCGGGTCAAACATACCGGCGGCAACTAAGATATTTTTGTTACGGTCTAAGCGTGCGTTTTCAACTTGCGCTGGTTTTAAACCAACAGCCGCCGCTGAGACCAATACAGAACACACCAAGCATAGCGTCAACGCCACGCTGATGGTTTTTGCATTATTACTTTTGGGCTTGGACATAACGAACCCTCCGTGCTGTTTGGCGCTTGATATTGGCTTGCGTCACAAAGTAATCAAATAGTGGCGCAAATAAGTTGGCGAATAAAATGGCAAGCATGATGCCTTCTGGGAAGGCTGGGTTGACGACGCGAATAAGTACGGTCATAAAACCAATCAAAATACCATACGCCCAGCGGCCTTTATTGGTGTGCGCAGCTGATACAGGATCGGTTGCCATAAACACCGCACCAAAGGCAAAACCGCCGATGACTAAATGCCAATAAAACGGCAAGCTCATCATCATATTGTCTTCAGAACCAACCATGTTAAAGACTAGCGACGTGGCGATTAGACCCACCACACAACCTGCCATGATGCGCCATGAGGCAATGCGCGTCCAAAGTAGAACCACTGCACCTAGCAAGATAGCCAGCGTCGATACTTCACCGATACTGCCTTGCATATTACCTAAGAAAGCATCCGTCCACGTGATGGCATTGCCATAAACATCAACGAAGTCTTCTGGGACGACGCCAAGCGCAGCAAGTCCAAGTGGCGTGGCTCCTGAGAAACCATCAACCGCCGTCCATACTGAGTCGCCTGACATATAAGCAGGGTAAGCAAAGTACAAGAACGCACGACCTGATAGGGCAGGGTTCAAGAAGTTTTTACCCGTACCGCCAAAGACTTCTTTTGCCACAACCACACCAAAGATGATACCTAAGGCTACTTGCCATAAAGGAATATCTGGTGGAAGACAGAGCGCAAATAGCACAGAAGTCACAAAGAAACCTTCGTTAACTTCATGGCCGCGCACGACAGCAAAGATAATCTCACAGAGAATACCGACCGCAAAGGTGACGATATAAATCGGTAAGAACTGCATGGCCCCGTAGACAAAGCTTGCCCAGATACTGTCTGGATTGTAGCCCGCCATACTGGTGATAACGGTACGCCAGCCTTCAGGCTGTAAGCCAAGCTGCGCAATCGCTGTTAATGCTTGATGACCGATGTTATACATACCCCAAAACATCGCAGGGAAGGTACATAACCAAACGGTAATCATAATACGCTTAAGGTCGATACCGTCGCGCACGTGTGAGGATGCGTATGTCGTTGAGCCTGGTTGACGTAAAAACGTATCAAACATCTCAAAGATAGCGTAGTACTTTTCGTGTTTGCCACCCTTGGTGAAAGACGGCTCCATACGATCGAACATATTGTGTAAAAATTTCATCGTGGTTAGCCCTCCAGCTCAATGCGCGTTAAGTTGTCACGCAAAATATCGCCGAATTCATATTTGCCAGGAGATACAAAGGTGCATAATGCCAAATCTTCTTCGTCCAATTCAAGTACGCCCAAATCGACAGCGCTAACGATGTCTTCGACAATCAAAGCGCGCAGTAGCTGCGTTGGCAGATAGTCTTGAGGCATGACTTCTTCATAGACGCCAATTGGCACCATCGCCCGCGGTGAGCCATTGCTCGAAGTGGTAAAGTCATATTTTTTACCACCAAAAAACTGCGAGATATAGATAGGCAATTTAGAGAATCGATTGGCACCAGCGGTAAAGAAGTGAAACGCTGGACGTTCACGACCTTCGGTTAGCGCACTGATTTGATTATGAAAGCGACCAAGATAATTGGTATTGCCAAACACTTTGCGACCTGAAAGCACAGAACCCGAGATGATACGGTTCTCGCCAGCTGTAAGCTCACCTTTGGTCAATGCTGCGATATCTGCACCGCGCTCGGTGACCACCAAATGCGGGTTTTTAACCGCAGGGCCAGCGAGGCTAAGCATACGGCGCGTATATAAACGACCAGTAGTAAACAGCTTACCAATGGCAATCACGTCTTGGTAACCAATCGTCCACACGGTCACGCCGCGCATGATAGGATGCAAAAAGTGGATGTGCGTGCCAGCCAGACCAGCAGGATGTTTGCCAGCAAAGCTATGATACTCAGTGACATTATTAACCGCCGTTTTGGCAACTGGCGTCAACTGGGCATCGCCGTGATGGCAGACAAAGGTCTTGGGGCTGAGGGTTGATAATACAGCAAGTCCGTCATTGAACGCTTGAAGCTGCTCATTAATCAGCAACATCGGGTCGAACGCTAGTGGATTGGTATCCATAGCGGTGACAAAGATAGCGTGCGGACGGGCACCGATATCAGGAGAGCGGCTATAAGGACGCGTACGAAATGCGGTCCATTCGCCAGAGGCAAGCAGTTGGGTTTCAACGACTTCAGAATCTAGGTCAGCAAGTTGCTGGGAGTCGTAGCGCTGAAATTCTACTTCTTCACCGTTTGGGTCGACCGCAATCACAAGACTTTCAAAAACACGACGCTCACCGCGATTGACGGCGATGACCTTACCAGCAGCAGGAGCAGTATAGATAACGCCGACCCGTTTTTTGTCTTCAAAAACGGGCTGACCTTTAGCTACGATGTCGCCTTCTTTGACATTCATCGTGGGCTTCATGCCCACATAATCATAGCCAACAAGTGCTACATAGGCGGGTCTGTGCTCAGATATCTCGCGGGAGGGTTCACCAGTGATGGGTAAATCCAAACCTTTTTTGATGGTAATCATAAGCGAAAACTTAGTCCATAGTCTAAAACGATACCAGACGTCCTGTTTGGTATATCGGCAGCATGACTAACAGCGTCATTAATAAAGTGCTTTAGCAAACCCAAAAAAGGGCGTGAAAAAGTACTCTAGACATGACACATCATCATAACTACAAGTAAGAGTATTAACGCTGACCTTAGACTCCTTAACAACACGTTAATGTCTTATTCGAATGACCAAAGTGACGACTGGCTACCAAGGTGTATCGTAAAACTCTCAAATCTAACAGTATCCTCAACGAGGAGGACAGTAGATAAAAGACAGTTCTACCATACGATTTATTAAAATCTTAAAATTTGTCGTATCAGAAATCATAGGGTTGTTGCAATTTAAGCAGCGCTGTTCATTTGAGTGAATATAAATGAGGCATCAGTGATTTGTTCATACTTTGCGAAAGCTGTCTTTGTGAAAGCTATCTAAGTGCTGGTTAATGACCTATGATTACAGGGTAAACTCAATTACTTGATAAGCTCAGCATTAATTTGACTGCCAATACAAAGCTCATATTTACCTTATGCTGATTGCAATCGTCAATAGGTAGCAGACGATTAGGTTTTATCATACAAATACAAATTTACCTAGGATTATACGCTAAACTGACCTAAAATTGCCAGTTGGTAAGTGAATTTACCTAATGTTACGAGTGATTCCTTCTGCTAAAACTTATGGTTATGATTATTGGTTTTCTGCCATTTTTAACTCGTATTATGACTTGCCACTGCCATTTTTACTATTTAATGAATTTGTCCTAACCGTCGCTTTTAACATCTTAGCGCAGAATTCTCCCACCTCTAAGGTG
>NZ_PJBX01000028.1:0-3451 GCF_002836335.1 Psychrobacter sp. Sarcosine-02u-2
TTTATCTTTTTTTTGAGCGCTTATCCCGAATTGGGGTTATTTAATAATATCGAAAACATTTTAAAAAAGGGTATATGCTAATGCATGTACCCTTTTTTAATTTAGGTCATTTATTAAAAACTCCATAAATGATGGGATAAGCTTTAGCTTAGAGCTCTATAGTGAGTGAAAAGTAATATTGTTACATCACGCACTGCTGATATCAATTTTTCTTGCTAGCTGTGCCTGCGCAGACAGAGGCTACAAAAAATTGATATCAGCAATACCGTCGCGTTTTTAGGATATTTTAACTATACATTCATTAACGCTTTTATTAACGGTCGAAAATATTTTTCAAATAAAAATAATGCACAAAGAAAAGCCCCGAACCTAGGGCGTTGGGTTCAGGGCTATGGCGTTTCATATTGTTGTTATTATCTCTTCCGTGTTGACTCGTCCTAAGTCATAAACAGTAACCTATAAGACAGCGGGCTGACCTGTGCTTTTATTGTTACTGCCTCAACACTGCATCCTTACATATCCTTGTGTTGATGGTTGTATTCTAGGTGAATTGACGCGGAACGACTAGAGGCTAAAGACCTTATTTAGCGTAAGCATTTGCTTACGTCGCCATTGTTTGTGGCGAGGGTTTTATACAGATGATAAAACCTTTTTAGCAATTACTTTCCTTTTCAGCCTCTGCATGTTCTTTTGATACTTTACAGCCCTCTTGTTTACCCGCTTCAATGGTATTTTTTGCCTCTTTGACATCTTCTGCCTTCTCAGTTGGCGCATTAGTTTCTTGGGTGCTGACTTTTTCGGGCTCGTATTGTAGCGTTGTCAGTACCGGAAAATGGTCGGAGCCGATAGACGGCATGCGCTGAATATCGACTAAGGTGAAGCAGGCACTATGGAAAATATGATCTAACGCCCAACGTAAAAACGGATATTTAACATGAAAGGTATTGATAAAATGGCGCCCGATACGAGGATCTAGCAAGCCTGAGATACGTTGAAAGCGGCGGGTAGTCTTTGACCAAGCGACATCGTTTAAATCTCCTGCCAATATCGCCGTTTGCTTATTTTCTTTGATATGTTTTCCAACCATCAGCAGCTCAGCATCGCGGGTCGTAGACTTATCTGCCTCTGTCGGACTGGGCGGCATCGGGTGCAAACAATAGAGCCAAATCACTTGTCCACCCTGCAAACGTAGCTGCGTATGGATAGATGGAATATCATCAATCATCAAATACTTAACTTCAGGGTCTATGAGCTCAAGCTTAGAATACAGATGCATACCGTATAGATTATCCAAAGGCACTTTGACAGTATAAGGATAATTTGCTTCTATTTGATTAAGGGCTTTCTCCCATTTTTTATCAGTCTCTAAAGTAATTAAAATATCGGGGCGCTTATCTTTTACCAGTTCAACCAGTTTTTGGGTCTCATCATTGGGCGTCAATACGTTTGAAACCATGATTTTAAGCTGGTGCGCATGTCCATTTGGCATATCCTTGGCAGTGAGCACTTCTTTTTTCCAAAGTATGGTATAGGGCAACACCATACGCAATTGAAAGGCGAGCGCGCTACTTAAAACGATAAATAACAGCCACTGACCAAGCTGCCAGTCCGACCAAAATATAACCATGCCAAGCCAAGCGGCGAGCCCGAGGAACATGATTTGAATACGGGGAAACTCAACACCTCGCACCCACCAATTATCAAGAGGCAACAAGCCCCAAATAGTGACAAAGGCGATGAATCCTGCCAACCACTGAGCGCCATAATATAAGAGGGAGAGATCCATAATGTGTGTCGACCGTTTATTAAATGAATGGCGAAGCCAATAATAGTGAATATTCTTTATATAATAATTGTTTGGGCTAAATTTATTTAAGCTAAAAATGATTGAGCGGCTGAACTCTAAACCTTTGTCACAAGATAAATAGCCTGCTTACTTTAGCACCTCATCACGCCTGCGCCTACTATTGAACATTCATTAGACATTAGCGGCTATAAAAAATTACAATTTAAGCCTTATTTAGAGGGGCTTGAATTTAAGAGAAGTTGACACGATAAACAATCAGCAAGCTTAATAAATAGCAGGCTTTATGGGTAGTAGCATTGATAAGTAGAAAAGTGAATAAGTCATATCTGAAAAATGCGGTATATTCTCTAAAAAACCTTGCTTTTTGCTGCTATTCACGGCATTGTTATCGGTTGGCAGTGCAACAATTTATGGTGAAAAGGATTGAGTTTTATGAGTAATTTAACAGTAGGCTTGGTAGGCTGGCGCGGTATGGTCGGGTCAGTATTGATAGAGCGTATGCGTCAAGAAAAAGACTTCGATGGTATCACACCAGTATTTTTTTCGACCAGTAACGCTGGCGGCGACGCCCCAAGCTTTGACGGTATCAAGACCAGCCAACTAAAAGATGCTCATGATATTGAAGCACTTGCCGCCTGTGACGTGATTATTACCTGCCAAGGTGGCGATTACACCTCAAAGGTGCACCAACCGTTACGTGATAATGGCTGGACTGGCTACTGGATTGATGCAGCAAGCACCTTACGTATGGAAGACGACAGCATCATCATTCTTGATCCTGTTAACCGCAATGTGATTGATAAGGCACTGACAAATGGCAAAAAAGACTTCATCGGTGGTAACTGTACCGTGTCACTGATGCTGATGGCAATCGGTGAGCTGTTTAATAAAGGCTGGGTTGAATGGGTCAGCGCCATGACTTATCAAGCAGCGAGTGGCTCTGGCGCCAACAACATGCGCGAGCTAATCGAAGGTATGGGCGTACTCCATGAAGCAGTCAAAGACGAGCTTGCCGACCCTGCCAGCGCCATCCTTGAGATTGATAAAAAAATCGCTCAGACACAGCGCTCAGACGACTTTCCAAAGCAATACTTTGGCGTACCACTAGCAGGCAGTTTGATTCCTTATATCGATTCGCAGTTAGAAAACAAACAATCGCGCGAAGAATGGAAAGGTGGCGTTGAAACCAATAAAATCCTTGGCAATTCTGAAGCCGATAAAATTGCCATTGACGGTATGTGTGTCCGCGTTGGCGCCATGCGTTGTCACGCTCAAGGCTTAACGATTAAACTTAAAAAAGACATCCCGCTAGAAGAAATCGAAGCGGCATTGAAAAATAGCGATAATCAGTGGTTAGATGTGGTTGAAGATACCAAAGAAGCTGCTATAAATCGCTTAACACCGGTAGCAGTAACTGGCACTTTAACAGTGGCGCTAGGACGCCTACGCAAGCTCAATATGGGCCCTGAATATTTGGGTGCGTTCACTGTCGGCGACCAGCTATTATGGGGCGCAGCAGAGCCATTACGCCGTATGCTGAATATCATCCGTGAGCAAAACAGCTAATCTTATTTAATCGCCAATAAAAAAGACAGCGCTTGCTGTCTTTTTTTAGCATCATTTTTGGCGTTATTTTTTTAATAA
>NZ_PJBX01000029.1:0-3288 GCF_002836335.1 Psychrobacter sp. Sarcosine-02u-2
GAAAAATATGAATAATGGTTTGCAAACTTTTATTGAGTGCTTATAATCAAAGTCGTTGATTAAATGTTTTAGTTGGCGACTCTACCGTTAAAGGTGAGTGATAATAAATCCTATGGAAAATAAAAATATGCTTGATAAAGTAACGCCGCCACCTTTACCAAATTCTGGGATGGTTAATAATCATAGTGCTGAGGCAAACTATGGCATTATGGACTGGTTTAAAAAAGGTCTAAGGAATTATGCCAATTTCTCTGGACGTGCTCGGCGTAAAGAGTATTGGTATTTCGTATTGGTGCAAATGGGATTGGTCATCATAGCGATGATTTTAGATGCGATTATCTTCAATTCAGAAATAGGGTTATTTTATATTGTTGTAGCGCTTGGTTTGTTCTTGCCGGGCTTAGCAGTGACTATTCGCAGATTGCATGATACTAGCCGTTCAGGATGGTGGTTTTTGATATCTATTTTGCCATTGATAGGCTCTATTATCTTACTGGTATTTTTAGCGAGCGATACCAAGCTCGAAATCAATCAATGGGGTCCGCCAGCAAAATAAGCTGCGACTGGTTTCTCTCGTCATCTTATGTATAATATAGGGGCAGGCGGAAACCGTGGCTCTGCACTCTTTTCTCATTTCTATCTCGGGACGGACCGATACTTTACTAAGCAACTTTTTGTTTATACTTAAGTGCTAAGTGCTAAGTGCTAAGTGCTTTGGAGTCTTGGTTGATTACTTTATCCCCACTCAAACGTCGTGTTGTCTATGTGACCATCTTTGAAATTATCGCTATTATTGCATCTACCTTTGTGCTGATGAAACTTAGCGGCAGCGATGCGGCAGAGTCGTTACCCGTTGCGGTGATGGTGTCATTAGCCGCTGTGATTTGGAACTTTTTATACAATACTGCTTTTGAAGCGTGGGAGCGGCGCAAGCAGGTTAAAAAGCGTACCTTATTAATCCGCAGCGCTCATGCGATAGGGTTTGAAGGTGGCTTGGTATTGATTTGCCTGCCACTTTATATGATTTGGTATGACGTTGGTTTAATCAAAGCCTTTATGATGGAGGCGGCGTTACTGCTATTTTTCTTGGTTTATACCTTTGTATTTACCTTAGGTTTCGATAAAATATTCACCTTACCGCGTTACGATAAGACCGCCTCTGCTTCTTCATAAATACAGAGATGAATCGTATTAAATGACCTAACGAAAGGCTGCTATTAGATTAGGCAGCCTTTTTGTTGATAGTACAGAAGGTAGCGTTAGAAGTTTTTATTTACCCTGATAAACGGGCTTACGTTTTTCCATAAAGGCGGTGACACCTTCAGCAAAGTCAGCGGTTTTTGCCATCATGGTTTGTTGGTCAACTTCCATATCGAGCGCTTCATTTAAGCCTGAAAAAGCATGCACGTTAATCATATGCTTCATCGAAGCCAAAGCTTTACCGGGCAGGTTGCTTAGGCGCGTTGCCAACGCCAATACGCTGGCGTCAAGCCCATCTTTGCTTACGACGCTATTGACTAAGTTTAGACGCGCGATATCGTCGCTAGTGAGCTTATCACCCAGCATCACAAGTTCAGTCGTTTTCGCCGCGCCAATCAGCTGATTGAGCAAGTAAATACCACCCGCATCTGGAATCAAGCCGATATTGACAAATGCTTGCACAAATTTGGCGCTATCAGCGGCAATACGGAAATCACAGGTTAATGCCAAGTTCATCCCAGCACCCGCGACGGCACCTTCTAATTTAGCAATAATGGGTTTGTGAATATTACGCAACTTTAAGCTTACTTCTGCCACTTCTCTGAGCATAAAATCAAGCTTTGCCACAAGTGCTTCTGATTCCATGCCATTCTCTAACATCTCACCGATATGACCGCCGCTAGAGAAATTATTGTTTGATCCTTGCAACACGATCACGCGTACGTCGGCATCTTGATCAGCCTTATCAAGCGCATCCATAATCGCGCCTTTTAATGGTGTGCTAAAGGCATTTAGCGTCTTAGGGTCATTCATGGTAATGGTGGCAATATGATTTTCGCTGTGATATTCGACCAAAGGTTGTGACATGGTTGGTTTCCTTAGTAAGAAGTTCTAGATAAGCATTCCGGATAACAATGAAGGTTATAATGGACAAAGTTGTAACAAGTCATGCAAGCTGATTACTATAGCAGCTTGTTATGATTATAAAAGCGAGTTTTGTGGGCGCTACAGGCACGGACAAAAATGTTTAATTTTTCCTTGTTTTATCTTATATTCGATTTAATAAATATATACTATCTGCCGTACAAAAATAACGCTATGAAGTATCCGCTTGGTGCATTATGCTAAATGGCAGTAGTGTTAAGGATTTCGTTAACCAAACAAGTAATCAACAAGCAACAAACAAGGAAGTAATTATGCCAATGATAAATGTGAATAATGTTGATATTTATTATGAAGATAGCGCGCCGGAGGATAAGCAAAAGCCAGTGATGGTCTTTGCTCATGGGCTGCTGTGGAATACGCGGATGTATGACAAACAGGTCGAGTACTTTAAATCTGGCTGCCGCTGTATTGCGTTTGATTTTCGTGGGCAAGGTCAGTCTGAGATTACCAAATCAGGCTATGATATGGATACGCTGACCGAGGATACGCTAGCATTGTTAGATGCGCTAGATATTGATAAATGCCATTTTTTAGGGTTATCGATGGGTGGTTTTGTCGCTCAGCGTATCGCGCTCAAACGTCCGGAGCTACTGTTGTCGCTGACCTTACTTGAAACGTCAGCAGACCCTGAAGACCCAAAAAACGTGCCGCAGTATCGCAAATTGATGAAGGCTATCCGCTGGCTGGGTATGAAGCGGGTCAGTCAAAAAGTCATGCCTATTATGTTTGGCAGTAGCTTTTTGAACGATAAGTCGCGTAAGGCTGACCGTAGAGCGTGGCTCACGATGTTACAAGGCAATCGTAAGGGCGGGGTCGTTAAGGCGACCACAGGTGTCATTGAGCGCTCGGGCACTTACGATCAGCTAGGCGAGATTAGCACGCCGACATTGATTATCGTTGGTGATGAAGATGTGGCAACGCCTTATTCAAAAGCGGAGCGCATGCATTTTGCCATTAAAGGCTCAAAGCTTGCGGTTATTAAAGGCGCTGGACATACAGCGACAGTAGAAGAGCCTGAACAAGTAAATAAAGTGATTAATACCTTTTTAGCAAACTGTGTTTAGGTTGTAGCTAGAGTAGAAGTCGTCTTGAATGAAGCGAAGTATTTATAACCCCAGTTCGGGATAAGCCACATTGTAACTC
>NZ_PJBX01000030.1:0-2725 GCF_002836335.1 Psychrobacter sp. Sarcosine-02u-2
TAGAATGTGGGCAATGGTTGCTTTTATCAGATCGTTACCTGAATTAGATGAAGCTCAGTACACGATGCTAACCACTAGGATAGATGGCGATATGATGGACATGTCATTTGATGGTGATATGAATATGTCGGATGATGGATCTGGAATGCAGCATTAATACTTTCTAGATATGAAAGCCTCCTAACTCACGGTTGTCGCTATCACCAATGTAGTACTGAACAGTGCTGCATTTAATGTTTTTAGTTAAGTACATAAGAATTCAAATATAGGGTGTAAGTTTTTAGAATATCGAGCATAACAATAGACGTTTAGGAGTAATTTAATGAGACATTACACACATGTGCTTTCTAATGGACATAGCTGGTTATCCGGTCGTGTCCTTTTATTGGTGGTGACATCGTCACTCTCGTTAACGCTAGCCGCTTGCAGCCAATCTAATACCAGTGGCTCTGATTCTCAACCAGTAAAGGTTGAACAGTCTGCTACCCAGAATGCACAAGTACAAAATGAAAGTTCTGCTCCTACAAATGCTCCCGTTAACAGCTCGTCATCATTACTCAAAAACGTCTCAGCCACGGTTTATAAAGATGCCAACTGCGGCTGCTGTAAAGAATGGGTAGGCTATGCAAAAAACAATGGATTAAGTGCAACCACGCACGATGTGGAAGATCTATCCTTATTTAAGGAGCGTTATGGCGTACCACAGCAAATGCGCTCTTGTCATACCACCGTTACCACCGACGGTTTTGTCTTTGAAGGGCATGTCCCTGCTAAACACATGGCTGAATTCTTAGCAAATCCTCCTGCACAAGCTATTGGACTTGCCGTACCGAGTATGCCGGTTGGTAGCCCCGGTATGGAGTATGAAGGTAAATTCATGCCTTATAAGGTAATGCAGCTTAATAAAGACGGCACCACAGAAGTCTATGCTGCTATTGAGTCTCCTCAGCAGCAGCTGTAGTGTTGGCTTAGATGTGAATAGATTCTGTTAAATATCGAAAATATTATAACTATAAGCTTAACCACCATCTCTCAAATTAAATTAGGTTATCATTATGAATAAAAAGAACATACTGAACCGCCGACGTTTTTTAACCGGATCCTCTACGCTACTTGGCGCGTCTATGCTATCGACGTTACCAACCATTGCCAATAGTGCGTTGGGTGCAAATCAAAAAAATGCCGTCATTAACAGTGATAAACCCGATCATAAAGTACCCATACTGACAGGCAAAGAGTTTGATCTTTATGTCAGCAAAAAACCCATCATTGTTGATGGCAAGTCAAGCACGGCGACGCTCATTAATGACTCATTACCAGCGCCAACGCTAAAAATGCGCGAGGGCGATACGGTAGTGATACGCGTCCATAACCAAATGAATGAGTCGACCTCTATTCATTGGCATGGTCTACTAGTACCGTTTGAGATGGATGGCGTGCCCGGCATTAGTTTTGATGGTATACCAGCAAATAGCACCTTTACGTATAAATTTACGCTGAAACAATCTGGCACTTATTGGTATCACTCGCACACTGGATTCCAAGAACAAACCGGTATGCGCGGGGCCATCGTCATTGAGCCGAAAGGGCGCGAACGTCATCCTATCGAGGAAGACCATGTCATTTTGCTCAGTGATTGGACGCACCGTGACCCGCACAACTTGGTTAAACTATTAAAGCAACGCGCAGACTTTGATAATTATCATTTACCAGATTTTAAAAAGCTACTGTCCGATATTGCCGCAACAGATCTAAAAGCTGCTTTTGATAAGCGCAAAATGTAGAATCAGATGCGGATGATGCCGACAGACTTTACTGATCTGTCTGGTGAAAAAACCTTTACCTATCTGATGAATGGTAAAACCACAGCGGCTAACTGGACGCAACTTGTCAAGGCTGGACAGCCTGTCAAACTACGTTTTATTAATGGTTCAGCGCAGACGATATTTGATGTACGCATCCCCGGCCTAAAAATGAAAGTCGTCGCGACGGATGGGATTGATGTCAGTCCCGTCGATATCGATGATTTCCGTATTGGGGTGGCCGAGACTTATGATGTCATCGTGACGCCCACTAAAGACGCGCATACCATATTTGCTCAAAACATAGATCGGTCAGGCTATGTTGCGACAACGCTTGCTACCAAAAAAGGTGCTCGTCCTGCGATACCTGCTATGGACAAAGTCGAATGGCTGACGATGGCCGACATGATGGGCGCCATGGGATCGAATGGCTATAACGCTAAACATGCCAAAACAGAATATGACTTTAAGTCCGATATGCGCGTTGATAGTCCGCGTATGAACCTTGATGACCCTGGTATTAATCTACGTAACATTGATAGAAAGGTTTTGAATTATAGTCAGTTGCGCTCTGTCGGCGATGAGATAATGGCAGAGCAGCGCAAACCCACCAGAGAGATTGAAATACATCTGACGGGAAACATGGAGCGCTATATTTGGGCTCTAGACGGGGTTATGTTCAAAGATGCCGCACCGGTCAATATTAAGCCCAACGAGCGCGTACGTATTACCTTAGTCAATGACACCATGATGAATCATCCCATGCATTTGCATGGTATGTGGAGCGATCTGCGGATGCCTTCAGGTGAGTTTCAAGTACGTAAGCATACGATAATGGTACAGCCTGCACAAAAGATAAGCTTTGATGTCACCGGAGAAGCTGGCAGATGGGCATGGCATTGCCACTTGCTCTATCACATGGA
>NZ_PJBX01000031.1:0-2200 GCF_002836335.1 Psychrobacter sp. Sarcosine-02u-2
GCAGTGTTTTTGGTACATTTGCTTCATTTTACCCATGTTAGCCATCATTGCTTTCATAGCAGGATCGCTCATGTCCATCTTGCTATGATCCATTTTTTGCATCATTTGCATATGCTTTTGCATTTTTTCACAGTTCATTTGATCTTTTTCAGCATGCATTTTAGGGTCATGCGCCATAGCTGAGGTCGATACGACAAGAGCGATGGCCGTCATTGCGATTGATTTAGACAGTAATTTAAATTGTGACATGATTAATTCCTATTGTTTGGATTAAAGGTTATTGAGTTCAATAGCTGTTAAACCAGCCTAAATGATACATTAATCATTCTGACTGGTAGATGACGTTAAGATTACAATTCTGTCATTCTCACCGCTTTAGATTTTAATGCGCGATATATTCATTTAATATGGCTTCAGCATTTCTATCACGATCGCTACCATATTTTTTTACAAAATACTTTTCAGATTGCAAATGTTGATCTTGATGTTGAACCTGACAAGCCACTCTGGCGTCGACATAACTTTTCTTTTGCTCTTTGGACATTTGTGCATCATTATGATCTGCGTTTCTTGCAAAACTAGTGAGCGCATCACAATTACCGAGAACAGAAGCATCTAAGTTTGTGGTATGCGCATTGGCCGCTGACATGCCCACTAACATCGATACTGAAAGCAAAGCTGCTTTTTTTAATGAACTATAATTTTTCATATAAGACCCTTTAAAGATAAATAACAAACTGTTTAAGTAGGATAATTGCTTTACTCGTAGAGGCAGTCTGTATCAGAGACAAGCCAATATGCGGCGTTGATTTAGAATACTAAATGGTGGCTGACAGCTAGATGACACGGATATTACATGTTCGTTAGGAACAGCATAATATTGTCATCTTCTTGTCATTAAAACCAAATACCAGCATCTGTCTCTATCCAAAGAACACTGTTATAACAAGGGTTCCTGATAAATATATGGCTGATAAGCTAACAATGTTAGTGATACGCTGTTGACAACTATAATGATATAAAGGTAAGCAACGATGAAAGTACTGTTAGTAGAAGATGAGAAAAACCTTGGAGAATATATTAAGAAAGGCTTAACTGAGGCCGGTTTCATCGTGGATCATCACATGACAGGTTTAGATGGCTATCATGCGTTAATGACTGAAGATTTTAGTGTGGTTTTGATGGATGTCATGCTACCTGACGTCAGTGGCTTTGAGTTGGTACAGCGCTACCGAGCTGCTGGAAAGCATACGCCAGTTTTATTTTTAACGGCTAAAGATGATTTAAGCGATCGGATCAAAGGTATTGAAATTGGTGGCGATGATTATCTGACCAAGCCTTTTGCTTTTGCTGAACTGATTGTTAGAATAAAAAGCCTATTGCGCCGTGCCAATCAATCTGATTATAAAAGCTCGGTCATACACATAGCTGATCTGAAAATGGATATTGCCAAACGCACCGTTCATAGAGGCAACACTAATATAAAATTGACTGCTAAAGAGTTTGCTTTATTACAACTTTTCTTAGAACGTCAAGGTGAGGTACTGCCGCGCACTGTGATCGCCTCGCAAGTATGGGATATAAACTTTGAGAGTGATACGAATGTCATTGACGTGGCTATAAGGCGCTTGCGGATAAAAATTGATGATGGATTTGATATAAAGCTGATTCATACGGTACGCGGAATGGGCTACAAGTTAGAGCCACTGGCTGTCGACGTGGATAGTGGCATGGGCGACGATAGTATTAATAAAGACAGTCTGACATCAAATGAGACATAAATCTAAGAATCGGCGTTGGTCACTGTTATGGCGAACTATTTTTTTACTGACATTGTTCGTTATTATCTCTCAGGTTATTATCTACGCATGGGTTCAGCGCTCTGTGAGTGGACACTTTGAGCAATTGGACTCAGAAATCCTTACTCATGCAGCTTTTAACCTGCGCAAACGTATGGTTAGTTTGGAAGATCACATAGAACCATTCACAGTATCAAAGTCGCAAGCGCTAATTGATGCCAATCATCTACATTCTTCTTGGCTGGATTATGATTTAAAAACCTTAGTATCAGATAAAAATGGCAAATTATTATCCAGCGATCCCAGTAATTTCATCAATGATCTACCGGCAGATTTTAGCTTGTTACAACTATTGCAGGACTATCGCGATCAGCAGTTTATGATCAAGATAAATAATAGGC
>NZ_PJBX01000032.1:0-2151 GCF_002836335.1 Psychrobacter sp. Sarcosine-02u-2
AATGCAAATAAGATGCTAAAGATGAATAAGCGGAAATTACCAAAACCGTAATTTAACAAGGGCAACATGAATTCGGCTGCCCTTGTTCACTACATTTGCTATTACATACTCATTTTAAAGATAAGTCGCGTTTATAGCTGGCTTGGTAAATTGACTGGCATCGGAGTGTTATACATCCAAACGTGGGTCGTGTCTTTATTACCGAGTGAGCCCTCAAAGCTCCAACCCCATGTAAATAATTGACCGGCTCTATGCGAGGTATTGGTATTAGTATTGGTATTAGTATTGGTATTTTGCTGCAGAGGTTTTTCATGGGCGATCAAGTGCATGATGCCCATCGCCATATTGTCGATATTTTTTAAGTTAGGTAATTTATTGGTCGGCTCATCTAAATCGTTGTAGACAGTTTTACCTGCGCTATTTGTCTCCCCAAACATACCCCACGCATAAAGAATACCGTCTGTCGCTGAGCCATTATTTGATTTTGGCTCGCTCGATGACACATTATCCAGTAACGCATAGCTGGCATTGCCATTGGCATAGATGCGGCGAATGTTTTTACCCGTAAACCATGGTAGTTTGGTTGGCTTAACAATGGTGCTTTTCCAAGCGTTTGGAGTGCCTTTGAAATGCTTACCGTTATAACCTATTTGGCTACTGGCATTAAGCCCCCAAGCGTAGACCGCTTCCTTAGTAGTTAGCGCCAATACATGGTCGCGTCCAGCGGCAAGTTGGGTCACTTTTTCAAGGCCAATGTTTGGGTCAGAGGCAAGCTGAGGAGTAGGGACAATAGCGTTAGTAGTATGAACGTCAACATTGGTATGAGCGTTGGTATTGCCGCTCAGAACATCAATACGAATCGGCCTTGCATTAACATTGATACAGTTATTGGCTTGGTTACATTCTTGCCCGCGACCTAGATTGGCATAGGCGTCGCTGCCCCAGCCCCAAACTTGACCTTTATCATCTAAGGCGTACGAGCTATTGGCACTGGCCACCACTTGCACGATATGCCCGATGTCAGCGGCTGCTGAAAAATCAACCTTAACCGGGGTGCTGCTCTCTATCGTTGTCGCATTACCAAGCTGTCCTTGGGTGTTGGCACCAAACGCCCACACGCTGCCGTCTTTGGTCAGTACCAAGTTATGATTGTAACCTGCCGCTACCATCAGCGCATTATTAATACCAGCGATAGCGCCAATATCTAGGCGACAGTCTTCGGTTTTACTACAGTCATTGCGACCAGTCTCGCCGCGTCCTAATTGCCCAGAAATATCTTCGCCCCAACTATAAACCTGACCTTTAGCATCTAGTGCCAGCGAATGATTTTGATTAAATTTAATAGACACCAGATCTTTTGGCGCACTGTGCATCAGCATGGGGGTAGCTGGATGACCCATGACGTCGGCAATTTTTGTCGTCATTCCCAGACCCGTTTGCCCATAATTATTGCGCCCCCAACCATACAGTTTTCCATCGCGCAGAGCAGCAGTATGTGAGCCACCCGCCGCGACAGTATCGCCTAGATAGACAGTTTTGGTCGAGCGCATGATGTTGCCGTTATTATCTGTGGCTTCTAAAGTGATTTTATTGCTACCCAATGCCAATAAAATACGCGCGTCAAAATTCCCGTTTGTATCAAAGTCTAAGCTTTGCGCCGGCTCTTCATTGCGCTTATAAGTCAGCGATTTGATGCCACTGCTATCTTGCACTTGCCCAGAAACAAATATCGCCGCCACCGCGCTATAGCCATCGGTAAAGTTGCTATCGGTGGTCAAAAGTGGCGGCG
Source organism: Psychrobacter sp. Sarcosine-02u-2 (assembly GCF_002836335.1). Classification (NCBI taxonomy): domain Bacteria; kingdom Pseudomonadati; phylum Pseudomonadota; class Gammaproteobacteria; order Moraxellales; family Moraxellaceae; genus Psychrobacter; species Psychrobacter sp. Sarcosine-02u-2. The sequence goes on from NZ_PJBX01000032.1 coordinate 1,790, forward strand.
TCCCATCAATGATTGTCGTATCATCAGAATCATTGCCACAAGCAGTGAGTATTAAAGTTGCACTGATAAGTGCCACTGCTTGGGTAAGATGGGATAAGCGCATAAAAACCTCAATAAATGATCAATAAAAGAATAGGTATCTGAATATGGGAAATAACAACATAGCGTAAAATGGGTGTAACTATGGATGCGAATAATATTACAAATGATAATTATTATCAATATATAAATAAAAATGTTGATTTGATGGATTGAAGATAAGTGTTTTTATATAAGGGTAGTTAAGGTTTTTAGAAAATGAGTTTTAAGGTAAATAGTCAATACAATACAATGAATATTATTTTTGGATAGGCTTTTTTCTG
>NZ_PJBX01000033.1:0-2097 GCF_002836335.1 Psychrobacter sp. Sarcosine-02u-2
ACCTATTATTTATCTTGATCATAAACTGCTGATCGCGATAGTCCTGCAATAGTTGTAACAAGCTAAAATCTGCCGGTAGATCATTGATGAAATTACTGGGATCGCTGGACAATAAATTGCCGTTTTTGTCTGATATTAACGTTTTTAAATCATAGTCTAACCAAGAAGAATGTACATGATTGGCATCAATTAGCGCTTGCGACTTTGACACTGTAAAAGGTTCTATGTGATCGTTAAAATTCACCATGCGTTTACGCAGGTTAAAAGCTGCATGGGTAATAATCTCTGAGTCCATTTGCTCAAAGTGCTCGTTAACAGAGCGCTGAACCCATATATAAATAACAACTTGAGAGATAACAACAAATATTGTCAGTAAAAAAACAGTTCGCCATAGTAAGGGTAAGCGTCGATTGTCCAATCTATTTATCATATTGGCTATCTTCCGTTTCGCTGGCAGCTTTATTACTAGCTGAAACGTCGACAGCATCTAATCGGTAGCCCATGCCACGCACAGTATGAATTAGCTTGGTATCAAACTCATCGTCTATTTTTATACGCAGACGTCTTATTGCCACATCAATCACATTAGTATCGTTATCAAAGTTCATATCCCATACTTGTGAAGCAATGATTGAGCGTGGTAATACTTCACCGCGGCGCTCTAATAGAAACTGTAATAGGGAGAACTCTTTTGCGGTTAGTTTAATGGGCGTGTCTCCTCTATGTACAGTGCGCTTGGCAATGTCCATTTTGAGATCCGCTATTTGCATGAGCGTACTTTTATAGTCGGCTTGATTGGCGCGTCGTAATAAGCTTTTTATCCTGACTATTAACTCTGCAAAGGCAAAAGGTTTGGTCAGATAATCATCACCGCCAATCTCAATCCCCTTGATTTTGTCATCTAAATCATCTTTTGCGGTTAGAAATAACACTGGCGTATGCTTGCCAGCCGCTCGGTAATTACGTACTAGCTCAAAACCGCTAACATCAGGCAGCATAACATCCATGAGTATCACGCTAAACTCTTCAGTCATCATAGCATGGTAGCCATCTAAACCTGTCAGCTGATGATCAACAATGAAGCCTGCTTCACTTAAGCCTTTTTTTACATATTCGCCGAGTTTTAATTCATCTTCTACTAGTAGTACTTTCATAGTAATCCTTCAATATAATTATGATTTTATAATACCCAAATCAATATAAATGACAAAACGGACTGGTATCTGACAAAGATGTCATGCGCTCGTCATCAAATGGTCAGTCTTCGTTTGTTAATCTATACCTATAGTACATAGCGGCTCATTCTTGATACGAGTAGCTACTATGAATTATTACTACAGGTAATTAGTTTCAATATTTAATAATTTATTAAGGATGTTATATGAAAAGCTATCGTTCATTCAAAAAAGTGGTGCTGCTATCCGCTTCGATGCTTATCGGTATATCAGCAGCTAATGCGCATACTACGAATCTAAGCACTTCAATTATCGATAATTGCGATAACTTAACTACGTTTGCCAGAAATCTAGATCACAATAACGCGCAGATGTCTGATGCTCAAATGAAAAGCTATGTTGATGCACGAGTCGCTTGCCAAGTTCAGCATCAAGATCAACATCTGCAGTCTGAAAAGTATTTTATAAAAAAATATGGTAGCGATCGTGATAGAAATGCTGATGCCATACTAAATGAATACGTGCAGCATTAAAATATAAAAGTAGCAAGATGACAATATTGTCATCTTGCTGTCATCTCTCTGTCAGAATCAATAAGTTATGCTTTAGACTGAATTAATATCCTAAAGCTTTATGTACCCTCAACTAAATCAATTAAGGATTAACCATGTCACTCTTTAAATCAAAGTCTTTACCTAAAGCAATCGTAGCCACTGCCGTCGCTCTAGTCGTTTCAACCTCAGCTCTAGCACATGATCCTAAAATGCACGCTGAAAAAGATCAGATGAACTGTGAAAAAATGGAAAAGCATATGCAAATGATGCAAAAAATGGATCATAGCAAGATGGACATGAGCGATCCTGCTATGAAAGCGATGATGGCTAACATGGGTAAAATGAAGCAAATGTACCAAAAACACTGT
>NZ_PJBX01000034.1:0-2091 GCF_002836335.1 Psychrobacter sp. Sarcosine-02u-2
TTGATTAATTAAATTGAAGACTCAAAATGACCAACTTACTAGCTAAAAGATTCGGCACCAGTCCACGCTTAGAATTACTCAGCGGTGAATGGTTAAAGCAGGGCATGGGTGCCAAGACCGTTAAGTTTGATATTGGCCAAGGTGGATTGCCTCCTGAAGTGAACTGGGAGGATAAGGCAGCTGCTATTGCATTGATTGAGAGTCGTCACGCTAAAGCGCTGGCGTCTTTGTTGGTATGGGGTGATAACGAATTATGGGACTGGTCAGAGTGCTTTGATATGGTCGTAGAGTATCTTGCGCTTAAGATGTTCGATAGATGCGTCGTAGATGGCCGTGAAGCACCTAGGGGCGGTAAGCAAACCTTAAAGGAGTTATCGTCGCTTGTAGCACGTATGACATTGCATTTTGAGCTATATGATTTGTGGACTATCTACACGGTTGAAGGACGATTGTTGTTTAGTGGGATAAAAATGAATGACAGAACTTACAGTAATTATTTCTTATGCTACCAACGCCAGATGCTAAATGACCTAGAAGAGTTGGTCCACTGTATTAATAATGATATTGCCAAGTATAGATCTAACCTAGCAATAAGCTGTGAGCTGGTTGAAAGCATGTAATTATGATGATGTCATTAGTCTGTCACATTAAGAATCTAGTATAGCGTCATACAAATTCTTGATTAGAAAATAGCAGGTAAGATGATGTTAGATATAAAACAGGAAAAAGACATACAAGTTAGCCCACAAAGTTTTGATGCCATTATGATGTTAGCAATCACTACGGTCGCAGATGATATTGGTGATGCTCCTACCATTGACACGCCATTATTTGATGAAGCTCGAGAGGCTTATTGCGCTGAGCTTTTACAAAGTATTGTTGAATGGCAAAAACAGAACAGCGAAGATCTTTTGTTTGACTCGAATGCTACTCAAAATTACACCTATGCTAAGCGAGAGGCATTAATAAAGGTTGCAGAGGTAAAGCTTTTTAATGCTTTGCACGAAGGAGACTCTATTAGTGAAGAAATGATGATGTAGGGTACTAATCCACTTAATAAAATTTAAAAAATAAAGCAAGGAAGAGCAGGCTTGTCTAGGTATTATTATATGACTTGACCCATGCCGCACTGTAGTGTTATATTTTCTACAATGGCAGTAATTGTAAATTGATTTAAATATGAATGTCTTGAACGAAAGATAACTCTCCGGTTCTTTCGTTTTTTTATTGCCTACGTTTTTGTACCCGATATGTGATTTTCCATATCGGGCTTTTTTATGTCTACGATTTAGCATGGAAGCTGATATGTGCGATCTAACCAACCAAGAGGCCTATGATTATTATCAAGAGGTAACCGAGTCGTGCGACAAAGATTATTGGCTGCAGTTTCTTAAGGACCGAGCAAATAGAGGCGTGGAAGGTGCTCAAGGTTTTGTAGATAAGATTGAGTTTTGTAATTAATTACGGGCCCATAGCGCAGATGGTATCGCAATACACTGGGGGTGTAGTGGTCAGAGGACAGGACTCATAATTCTAACGTCACAGGTTCAAATCCTGCCGTCTTCATTATGTTAAATTAATCAGTTTTCCTTCCTTGAATGGTTTGGGCGGTTTTTTATAAGTTATATAGCTACACCCGATAATATGTTGTTATAATTTACTTTTGTTTGTATTTGAGAGAACGAAGTGAACTATAAAAAAGTTAGCATTGGTATAATTGGGGTTTTAGTTTTATTTTTTGTTTGGTCTTATTCAAGCAGTCTGAAATCAGCCGAAGAATCAAACGAGATTGCATTAGATGATGCTTACGCTGCTATCGAAGAATATAAGTTGATTATAGAAAATAGCAAAGCTGAAATCGAAAATCTTCAAAGTGAAATGTACAATGCTCATCAGACAGCTGACAATATTAGTGGAATGTATTATCAATTCAGCTTTATTCAATCACAATCAGAACTTGACGATTTAGCGTCTGACTTAGATAGTGAGGCTAGCCAATTGAAGTCTCAACTTAATGATGTGGACAGTTCAATACAAAATCTTGAAAGCCAGCTAGATGCAAGCGAATATTCTTACTGATAGATAGTAATA
>NZ_PJBX01000035.1:0-1995 GCF_002836335.1 Psychrobacter sp. Sarcosine-02u-2
CCGTTCCAAAAATCTTACTCAAACCTAGCCAATATTGACTATTAGATAGGTTTGACGTTTTCTTTCTGCTTCATTGTCACGCGCTATTTCTCATTTGAGATTTAGACTGACCACGACTCCACAGACTTTTTTAATTGGCGATGGAACTCACCGTCCAATAAACAGGATTATGCAGCTGTTAAAATAACAGTCGCGTTATTTAAAATATTGATGCTGGCGTTGAGGTCACGGTCATGAGAAACCTGACAGTTAGGGCACAACCACTCACGCATTTTCAATGTTAGCTCATCTTTACCAAGGATATGATTGCAGTTTGAACAGGTTTTTGAGCTTGGGTAGAAGGGTCCGACTGATTTCACAACCTTGCCTTGCTCAGTGGCTTTGTAGATAAGCTGTCGCTTAAACTCAAAGAAACCCAAGTCACTGATAGCTCTTGATAGCCGCCTGTTCTTAACCATACCTTTGACATTCAAATCCTCAATCGCAATCACATCGAACTCATTAACCAGACTTGTTGTGATTTGATGGAGAGAATCTTGCCTAATACACCTGATCTTATAGTGCAAACGAGAGAGCTTGGTTTTCGCTTTTTCTCTGTTTTTACTGCCTTTTTTAGTGCGACTGAGCGCTTTGTTTAGCGTTCTTAGTTTTTTAAGGTTTGCTTGAAGTGGTTTTGGCGCTTTAATTTTAGTGCCGTCTGATAAAACCAGTAAGTCGGTAATACCAAGATCAACACCAACGCTTTTACCTGTCTTTTTAGTAGGAATTACAGCTTTTTGTATTTCAACAGCCACACTAACAAACCACTTACCGCCACGTTTAGAGATGGTGGCTGACATGATCTTGCCGTCAAAACGTAAAGCTTCTTTTAAGCGAACCCAGCCCAAGTTTGGGATACGAATGGATTTACCTTTAATGGCAAATTGGTCGTTGGATAAACTGAATCTATCGTCACGGCCTTTTTTACGAGCGGTTGGGTATTTCGCTAAGCCTTTAAAGAAGTTGTTATAAGCATCACCCAACTGCATGATTGCCGCCTGCGGAGCGCATTTGGTCACTTCCAGCATATAGGGGAATAATTCACGCTTAATGGCGTTCAATTCGCGTCTGAGCTTCGCCTGTGAGGGCTTGTTTAGATTTTTAGTATCAACCTCAACGCCTGCGGCCAAACACGCATCACGGTACGCTTTGTCAAGCGCATACTGCCGCTGCCACTCATGCAAAGCCCAGTTGTAGGCTTTTCTCGCCACGCCACAAGCACGAGCAAGGTGATTTGCCTGTACGTTGTTTGGCTTGAGTTCGATAATGTGTCCACGGATCATAATGCTTTTTTAACCGCCTCTATTAATTGTTGGTTTTTCTTGCTGCGAGAGCCGTATAGCCTCGCTGAAAATACGGTGATAATCTCCAATACATCTTGGGCTAATTCTTGCTCAAAACTCAACTCTTCACCTTGATTGATTATTACCACTTCAACGTCACGAGCCTCACACAACATGAAAACCAGTTCTGCACCAAATCGTAAAAGCCTGTCTTTATGGGTAATTACCAGCCGTTCAACTTTATTGCTCAGTATGTCATCAAGCAGGTTTTTTAAGCCTTTCTTTTTATAATTCATTCCACTACCAAGATCGGTAATCGTCTCAAAAGTCCAGCCTTGCCTGGCACAATAAAGTTCCAAAACTTGAGACTGGCGAAGTAAGTCGTCTTTTTGATCACGACTCGACACACGAGCATAAGCAATGGTTTTTCGGTCTAATTTAGGTGGTGTATTCAAGGAATGCGGTCTGATTTCACTTAAATCATATCGCCTATGCCCGTTTTCGGTTCGCTTGGCGACTAACGTACCATTCTCATCCCAACGTCTTAATGTGGATTGAGCAACCCCGAAATGTTTGGCAGCCTCCCCAATACTAACCAGTTTCCCCATAACTTGCTCTCTATATTATAGATATAATCTATCTATTATAGTAATAAATAGGTAGGTTTGTATAT
>NZ_PJBX01000037.1:0-1911 GCF_002836335.1 Psychrobacter sp. Sarcosine-02u-2
CTATCAATCTAACGAAAGAGGACTCCACCCGACGCTAGGGTGGAGGTGAATTTCGTATAGCCTAACTCTGCTGATTTTGAATGTATTGCTTAATAATCTCCAACGGCGCTCCGCCACATGAGCCGGCAAAGTAAGAGCGTGACCACAAAACAGGCTTATTATAAGCCGCCCTTAAGTCAATGAAGTTGGCTCTCATGCGCCGGCTTGTGACCGACTTTAGATTATTAACCATCTTACTTAGTTGTACCGTTGGTGGGTATTGAATTAGCATGTGGACATGATCGCCCTCGCCGTTACATTCCTTGAGTTCTGCACCAAAATCCTTGCATATCTCAGCAACAACTTCTTTAAAGTATTGAAGATGATTGTCAGCTAAAACCTTTTTGCGATACTTAGTGATGAATACCAAATGCACATGCAGATTATAAGCAGAATGACGGTTTTTATATATCTCACTCATTGTAATAAATATCCTTTATTGTTTATGTTATATAGTATAACATGGTATAAATAACGAACACACTGACCAATAAAGCATCCATTATGAAAATTAATAAAGCGTACAAATTTAGGCTTGAGCCTAATGCAGAACAAGAGGTTATCTTAAATAACCTTGTTGGTTCTGCACGTTTTGTTTGGAATCAAGTGCTTGCGGTATCGTTTGAGATGTTTGCTAAAAATGAGTTTATTAATGCAACCAATTTGGTTAATAAAATCATGGATATTAAAGCAAATCCTGAGTTTGCCTTCTTAAAAACAAGCTCTAACGCGGTGTCTTTACAACAAAAAATTCGTGATCTCGCTTCTGCTTGGTCACGCTTTTTTGACTCTAAAGTTCATGCACGATTGAAAGAGAATAAGAAAAAACCTAAAAAGCCTAAGTTCTTCAAGCTTGCTGATGGCACAGAAATCCAATTACGCCCGCTTATGCCGCGCTTCAAGCGCAAATCAGATGGGTGTGATTCAATACGCTTGGTACAGTTTGATAAATATTGCCGTGTTGAAGGCAATCGTGTCAAACTACCGAATGGTGTAGGTTTTGTAAAGTTTAGAAAATCTCAAGACATTCTTGGGATAATTAAAAACGTCACCATCAGCAAGAAATCCGGTCATTGGTACGTGTCGTTTGGCACTGAGCGAGAGTTGGAACAGAACCCAATTCACCCTTCTAAAACCGCCATTGGTATTGATTTAGGTGTCAGTAAATTAGTTACCGGCTCAAACGGTCAGTGCTTTAAACCTAAGAGCAGCTTTAAAGCCAATCAAGGCAAACTAGCAAAGCTACAGCGCCAATTAAGTCGTAAGGTCTTATTTAGCCAAAATTGGAAAAAGCAAAACCGTAAAATCCAAAAGCTTCACCATCACATTGCCAATATTCGCCATGACTACTTGCATAAAATCAGCACTGACATCAGCAAAAACCACGCCATGATTGTCTGTGAGGATTTAAAAGTAGTTAATATGTCGGGATCTGCAAGCGGGACTCTTGAAAATAAAGGTCGCAATGTCAAAGCCAAGTCAGGATTGAACAAATCAATTCTTGATCAGGGTTGGTCGATGGCGCTGACTATGCTTGAGTATAAACAGCAATGGCAAGGCGGGTTACTGATTAAAGTAAACCCGCGTTATACAAGCCAAACCTGCTTTGAATGCAAGCATGTTGCAAAAGAAAATAGACGTACCCAAGCAAAATTTGAGTGCGTTGAATGTGGTTATATTGCGAATGCAGATGTTAATGCAGCTCGTAATATTCTTGCGGCAGGACATGCCGTTTTGTCTGTCGAGGGAAGATGCAGTAAAGGTCGCCCGTTGAAGCAGAAAACTTGCGACGGTCGTGAGAAAGTCGCCTAAGAGCTTTTGCTTTTAGAATCCCCCGCTTGAGCTTGTCGAAAGTGGCGGGAGTATGTCAAC
>NZ_PJBX01000159.1:0-72688 GCF_002836335.1 Psychrobacter sp. Sarcosine-02u-2
GGTGGTTATATTCAAAATAGTCAAATATTTAGTGTTTTTAAATTTGCATCGCTGGCGTTTGAAAGGCTAGCGTTTGAATGCTTACCGTTTAAATTAAGGGTCTGTCTTAACATCAAACCACTTCGCCGCAAACAAAACCACTGGCCCACGCCCATTGAAAGTTATAGCCGCCAAGCCAACCGGTGACATCGAGCACTTCACCGATAAAATATAGCCCGTCTTGATATTTGCTTTGCATGGTCTTTGATGAGACTTCATCGGTTGTGATGCCGCCGCGTGTGACCTCAGCGGTTCGATAGCCTTCAGTGCCAGACGGTTTTAGCTGCCAGCCGTTCAGCGTCGCGCCAAGCTCTATCAAGCGCTCATCTTTAATATTGGCAAGCTCGGTGTCTTTGATATCGTCCCACAAATGCGTTTGTAGCGCTGCCAGCAGTTTTTTCGGCAAAGCATTGTTGGTATTGTCTGCCAAGACCGTGCGGATAAGCTGGCGTGGGTGCGATTTTTTATGAGCAAGTAAAAGCGCCGTCATATCTATTTCGGGTAGCAAATTGATGGTGATGGTTTCGCCAACATGCCAATAGTTGGACAGTTGCAGCATAGACGGACCAGAAAGGCCGCGGTGAGTAAAGAGCAAGGGCAGTTTAAAGGAGATGCGCTCATTACTGGCAATCACCGGCAGACTGATACCTGCAAGTGTTCGAATCAGCTCACCCGTTTTATCGGTAAAGGTAAATGGCACAAGGCTGGCATCAGTTGCGACTAACGTATGACCAAACTGCTGCGCCAGCTCGTAACCAAAGCCGCTCGCACCTAAGGTCGGAATTGATAAGCCGCCCGTCGCTACCACAAGCGACTCGCAGCGATAACTGGTTTGCGGCAGCTTACTTTGATTGCCGTTATCTTTTCTCTCTTGTTTTTCTTTTTTACTCAGGTTTTTGCTGGTAATTAATTCAAAACGGGATTTTTCATTATTCTCATCAGTTTTTACTTGTTCAATGTGGGTATTGAGCTTGACTTGTACACCCACAACAGCGCATTCATCAAGGAGCATAGTTAAAATATCTTGCGCCGAATCATCACAAAATAGCTGCCCATGCTCGCGCTCATGGTAAGGGATTTTATGCTGCTCAACCATAGCAATGAATTCCCAACTCGGATAACGGCTCAGCGCGGATTTACAAAAATGGGCATTGCTACCGATAAAATGCTCAGGCTCGACGAAGTAATTGGTAAAGTTACAGCGCCCGCCACCTGACATGAGGATTTTTTTACCAGCTTTATTGGCGTGGTCGAGCACCAAGACGCGGCGACCACGGCGACCCGCGGTGAGCGCACAATATAATCCCGACGCACCAGCGCCGATGACGATGACATCGTAGTGATTGTGTGCTGCTGTATTGCGCGGATTTTCCATGATAATAGGCTCCAAAAAGCGCTAAACTTTAAAAAATAGAAATAAAAAAGCGTAAAATTAAAAATCAGCCGAGTGGGCGTTTTAATGATAAAAGGTAGCTATTGTTCATGTTTTATAGCAGGTTACAAGGATTAAATATTTTTGCCCAGTCAACTTATAAAAGTCGCTACCCCTGATTAAGTATACAGCTGTGCAGCGAAATTGTTGTGTTTTGCGCTCGACGTCTTGCAACGACGCTGCTTATTTGTCAAACTAACTTAAGTGTCAGACATTATGGAAGATGACTCTTATCACTTGTATAGGCCACCGTTTGCCGTTCATATTTAACGCAAGCCGTTTAATGATAGTCGCAACGACAACCGCTACAAGTCAGAATAATTAAAAAAGGATGACTACGATGACTCAAAAATCATTTCCTATCGCGGCTGAGTTTGTCGCCGCTGCCAATACTAGCGCTGAGCAATACACCAAAGAATACCAACAATCTATCGCGTCACCTGAGGCGAACGATGCCTTTTGGGCCAAGCGTGCCGAGCTGATTGATTGGATAAAAAAACCCACCAAAATCAGTGATGTCAGTTATGACTTAGAAGATTTCCATATCAAATGGTATGAGGACGGTGAGCTTAATATTTCAGTCAACTGCCTTGATCGCCATGTCGAAAATCACCCTTATAAGCCTGCTATTATTTGGGAAGGTGACCATCCATCGCTACACAAAATCATCTCATTTAAAGAGCTGCACGAAGCGGTGTGTCGTCTCGGGAATGCCATGCGCAAACTTGGGGTCAGAAAAGGCGATCGCGTCACTTTATATATGCCAATGATACCAGAAGCGATGGTCGCCATGCTGGCGTGTACGCGCATTGGCGCAGTGCATTCGGTTGTATTTGGCGGTTTTTCTGCCGAGAGTTTGGGCAATCGTATTATAGATAGCCAATCAAAATTGGTCATTACCGCCGACGAAGGTATTCGCGGTAATAAACGCACACCGCTCAAAGCCAATGTCGACCGAGCGTTAGACATGGATGGTACGGAAAGCGTGACCAATGTCGTGGTCGTCCATCGTACGGGTAATTCTGTGCCGATGAGCGGTCGCCGCGATGTGTGGTATCACAGTTTGGTCGATGGCGAATCAAAGCATTGCGAACCTGAGGTAATGAATGCCGAAGACCCGCTGTTTTTATTATATACCTCCGGCTCAACCGGCAAGCCTAAAGGCGTGCTGCATACCACCGGTGGTTATATCACTTATGCGCTTTCGACCTTCCGTGATGTGTTTGATATCAAAGAAGACGATGTCTACTGGTGTACGGCCGATGTCGGTTGGGTGACGGGTCATACTTATGCCACTTATGCGCCGCTTGCCAATGGTACGACGACGGTTATGTTCGAAGGTGTGCCAGAATATCCAACCTGGGCACGTATCGGTCATATTATTGATAAACACCAAATCACGGTTTTATATACCGCACCGACCGCCATCCGCGCGATGATGAAAGAGGGCGATACCTTTGTCCGTGAATCTGACCGTTCAAGTTTGCGCTTGCTTGGCTCCGTTGGTGAGCCAATCAATCCAGAAGCGTGGGATTGGTACTATCATGTCGTTGGCGGCGGTAAATGTCCGATTGTCGATACGTGGTGGCAGACAGAAACCGGCGGTATCTTGCTGGCACCAATACCGGGTACTGTCGATATGAAACCAGGCGCGGCGATGAATCCGCTATATGGCATCGAGCCGGTCGTCGTCGATGCTGATGGCCATGTCTTAGAAGGTGCGGCAGAAGGTAACCTTGCGATTAGTGGCGGCTGGCCGGGGCAGATGCGTACCATTTATAACGATCACGAGCGCTTTTTAAAAACCTATTTTACAGAATATCCGGGCTATTATTTTACTGGTGATGGTGCGCAGCGTGACGAAGACGGTCACTACTGGATTACCGGACGCGTGGATGATGTGCTCAATGTTGCCGGGCATCGCTTGGGCACGGCAGAGATTGAAAGCGCGGTGGTTGCACACCCAGCAACGGCTGAGGCGGCGATTGTCGGTATGCCGCATGACATTCGCGGCATGGGGGTTTGTGCCTTTATCATTCTAAAATCGGGCGAAACCGCAACGGATGCTTTAAAATCCGAGCTCAATCGCCACGTGCGCGCGGAGATTGGCCCGATTGCTAACTTGGATGCTATTTATATGGTGGACGTCTTACCCAAGACGCGTTCTGGTAAAATCATGCGCCGTATCCTGCGAAATCTTGCCGCAGGGCAGTATGTTGGATTGGGCGATTTATCGACCCTCGCTGATAGCGCTGTCATCAATGAGCTGATTGACGTGGTCAAAGCGGAACGCGGAGATTAAAGAGTATGATTCGATAATTGGATATACTAAAAGGATATGCACTAAACTAATTTTTCCCTTCTTCAAAAGCCATACTATCGTAAATAGTATGGTTTTTTTAGCTAGAGGTTATTGCTATTGGCGCGCTTTAAAGTTTCAATAACTTTTGTTTTTCTCTACATTTACAAGGTTTACCGTCATTATGCCGAACTCTTCTTTGCAGCCTACGCAGGCATCAGCGCCAAAAATTGCTATTATCGGTGCTGGCTTAACGGGGCTATTTACTGCCACCTTATTAGAACGCGCTTTTAGCCAAATGAATGAGCAGAAAATTAATGACAAATCCTTAATACCAGAAATCACTATTTTTGAGAAATCACGCAGCGTCGGGCGTCTAGCAACACGTTACCGCAGCGATAGCCTTACTGATAAAAACTGGCAATGGGCATTTGGAGCGCAGTTTTTTACCACCAAAACCACAAGCTTTCAACAATTTATTGAGCCGTGGTTGCAGACAGGTTTGCTACAGCCTTGGTGCGCGCGAGTAGTGAGCTTAACGCCAATGTCTGAAAATAATCCCACAGCTGATATGCACCTCAAAGAGCAATGGGGCAGTACGCAATCGCGCTATATCAGCACGCCAAAGATGACCAGTTGGGGGCGAGCATTGGCTGATGAATTGCAGCATAGCACCATCAAGTTTAATACCCGCGTCGCGCCATTATCTCAATATAAGCAAACGCCAGATAGCAACAACAATAATAAAACTAACGACAAAACCAGTGAAAAAACCAGTAATAAAACTGAGCTATTCGATGAAAATGGCAACAGTCTTGGTCATTTTGATTGGGTGATTTGTACGGTGCCAAATGGTCAAGCCGTCGAGCTGATGGCAGATAGCGGCTTTAGTGAATGCGCAAAAATCACTGAGCCAACAATGCAGGCGTGCTATAGCTTAATGCTTGGTTGGAATGAGAACCAACCATTACCTGAGGCGCTAAGCTGTTGGGACACGGCGTGGGATGTGGCTTATGTACAGAATTCTATCATTGATAGAATATTTATCGAACATCATAAGCCTGAGCATCATGCGCTATTACCCAGCATGACCATTCATGCGCGCAACGACTGGTCAGAGCAGCACGTCGATGACGATATCGATACCATAAAAGCAAAGTTGTTAGAAGCCGCCAAGCAAGCACTAAACTGGCAAACCGACAGCGCGCCAAGCCAAGTTAACTGTCACCGTTGGCGTTTTGCTGCAACCGTAACCGCTTCTCATAAAGAGCAGTTAGGAGTATTGGTTGATGATAAGCAACAATGGATTGTCAGCGGCGATTGGTGCGGGCAAGGTAATATCGAAAGCTGCTATCAAATGGCAGCGCAGACGGTGGCAGCGATGGTTTAATTTACAGATAATAAAGGCTTTAAGGAATTAAACTTAGACGTATTACATCATAATAAATTTGAATTTATATAAATCATTAACTTACCGGCAAAAAAAGAGCCCACGAAGGAGGTGTCGTGGGCTGAGGAAAACTTATCATGCGACCGAGCTACTACTGAATAACGAGCCACAAGTAAATTGATCAAGATTTATTATTGTTAATATAAAGATGACGACAAAATCTATGATTTCAAGAAATTATCACATCTGCTTACAATTTCCAGTGTACAACTGTATTTATTACACAGTCATCATAACTGAAATTGGTCGATTTACCTAGCTTGCTTACATGTCATTACGTTTTGGTTAATTGTCCGCCGATTATTAGCTAAAAATCATCATCATAATCGTTTTGCTAAGCATCTTTTGCTCAAAAACACTTGCAATTGAGTAAAGCCAAAACCAACCGGCACAGAAGCATGACGACATGGCTGAAAAATGCTAAGCTAGCCACATTCTTATCGTTCACTATAAACTGGGTTTGTCATGACCGAGAGTACACCGCTGCACACACCAGAACAAAAACCGCTACCAACGCCAAACGACAGAAGTATCTTTAACTTACCCAACAATCTTACGATTGCGCGTATTTTAATGATTCCGCTATTTGTGGCGATTGCTTATTGGCCACCCGCCATGGGAATTGGCATGCCAGCGATTTCGGACAATGTCATCGCGCGGGTAGGTATGAGCGAATTTAGCGACAGTTTGCTGCGCCATTTGCTGCTAACCGGTGTGTTTATTATCGCCGCGGTGACCGATTGGCTCGATGGTTACTTTGCCCGTAAGCTTAACGTGGTCTCTGCGTTTGGGCGCTTTTTAGACCCAGTCGCTGATAAGCTCATGGTCGCAGCCGCACTGATTATCTTGGTACAATGGCATCCCAATATTATTATGGCGATTGCCGCGATTGTTATTATATCGCGTGAAATTGCCGTCTCGGCGCTACGGGAATGGATGGCAGAGCTTGGCAATCGTACCAGTGTTGCTGTCTCGTATGTCGGTAAGCTCAAGACTGCTTTTCAGATGATCGCCATCACTGTGTTATTGTTAAATTGGCAATCGCTTGAAATGATAGGGTATGTCTTGATGGTGGCGGCGGTGATTTTAACCTTATGGTCGATGATGATTTACTTAAGAGCTGCATGGCCGTATTTAAAACAAAGCGGTTAGTATGTAGAATAAATGCTATTAGTCATTAAGTTTACATGCTTAAGTTTAAACCGCTCATAAACAAATACGCCAGTCATGATAAGTGACTGGCGTTTTTTATTTATCATAGTTTTAACTGTATTTAATGATCAAATAATTACAACTCAATAGAGAAATTTTCCCCTAAGCTTTTTTCAATCGCCGTATCGGTAACTGCCGCCGCCGTCATTTTGACCGCGCTGGTAATGGCATTACCATTTGCCCAATATTCTGCGCCATGTGGCGTGACTTTTATCAGCTGTACCCTTGGATCTTCTTTGCCCTGCTCAAAATAGGCGTTATACATAACCGACCATAGTTCATCGAGTTTTTCCGCATCCTCGACCAACTCAGCAGTACCAGAAATAGACAGATACCTATCATCACCTTTCGAGGTATAAGCCAAATTTACTTCCGCATTTTGTTTAATGTTATCAACAGTCTCAGAAGGCGTATGACCAATAAACCAGATCTCTTTGGCGCCAATGCTGGTCTCCGTGGTATTCATTGGGCAAGAGTGCAGATGGTCTTCGCCATTGCGCGTGGTCATCATGGTATATTTAATGTCTTTTACCATCGCTTGGATGGTATCCATTTGCGCTTGTTTGTTCATAATAGTTGTCCTTTACTATTGAAAGATGCTATTCAAAATTTTAGATATAAAGCTAGCGGTAAATAATTAATGATTAATAGCTTTATACCAATCATTTGTTAGATGTAGAAACAGTTATTAATATAATAAAGTTGCTTAATAAAACGATATAGCTGCTCTGTAATACGCTGTGACGCTTTGTAAGCTTTAAGGTTTTGATAAAATAAAAAAACGCCAGTAAATTAATAACTTACTGGCGTTCAAATAGATGTCTTATTTTTTATTTTTTATTATTAAGACAGCAAAACTTACAGAAACCGAGGTTATAGAGAGACGGAGAAAGTCTCGCCTAAATCTTCAGCAGTTTTCCCTTCTTGCACTGCTGCGGTTGCCATTTTGAACATATTGACCACTGAACTACCGCTAATCCAGCACTCGGCACCATGTGGCACGACTTTAATCAATTGGACGTTTTCATCTTCTTTGCCTTCGGCAAAAAAGGCGTTATAAACAGGCGACCATAGCTCATCTAACTTGTCTTTATCGGTTGATAATTCAGCGTTACCACTAATAGAGACATAGTTTTTTTCATCTTGAGTAGCGTACGTTAATCCAATTCTTGCATCGTTTTGGATGTCTTTGACGACGTCTGAGGTTTTATCACCGATAAACCAAATTTCTTTGGCAGCAACATCCGCTTTATTGGTAGTCATCGGCCAAGCATGAATGTCACCTTTTTTATTGGTAGTACTCATCATGGCAAATTTTACGTCTTTGATAATTTCTTGAATTTTGGCGATATGCTCTTGGTTACTCATTGGGTTTGTCCTTTTATCATTATAGTAAGTGGTTCTTTGTTTAACTTATGGTTGCTTATTAATCGTCCAGTTTAGACAAGCCAGCGCCGTTTATAGTAATTTTTATGAGCAGATTATAGGTATAGTTATCAAGCTCGTTATGAGGCGCTTAACTCATCGCAACTGCCAACTATAATAGCGATTATCACTCTCTTATTTATATAGGTCGCCAGTAATGCGATGTGAGTGTTTGTAAGGCTTACAAGAATTAGGTAAAAATTGTGACGCCAGCTAAGCAATATTTCTGTTTTGAAAAGCTTTTTATCTCGGTTTTGACCTGCTTATTACAGGGCTTCTTGTTATAATACGCAGACCATTTACTTTGCATGGCAGAGATGCCTTGATCTTACGGATTATGCCTTTATGATGACCATCGCCGGACAACCGTTTCTTACCGATTTTCAGACGCAGCAACTCATCAGTCAGTTTCAACAAAAAACCGAGCTAAATGTCAGCCAAATTCATACTCAACAAGTTTATGTGTTATCGCGCGACCTCGTAGGTGATGAGCAGAAAAAAGCGCTGGACCTATTTGGGGTTAAGGCAGACACCCAACTTGCCGCTCCACAAAGCAACCAATTACAAGTCATCGTAGGCCCGCGTTTTGGTACGATTTCACCGTGGGCAAGTAAAGCGACCGATATCTTTAATAACTGTGACATTGAGATTAAACGCGTCGAGCGCGTTATCGTTTATACCCTAACGATTGATGCAAAAGCAGACGGCGACGTAGGTGCACCTAATAACAAGCTTCCTAAAGCCGCTGAGCAATTATTGTTTGACCGTATGACCCAAAGCCTAGTTTATGATTTAAATGACGTAAATAAACTGTTCGATGATGAACAGCTAGCGTCGCTTAATCGCATCGACGTCATCGGGCAAGGTCAATCAGCACTAGAAGCCGCCAATAAAGAATTTGGTTTTGCCTTGTCGAGCGAAGATATCGACTATCTAATGAATGCCTACGTCAATGAGCTTAAACGTAATCCAACTGACGTTGAGCTGATGATGTTTGCGCAGGCCAACTCAGAGCATTGCCGTCATAAAATCTTTAATGCCCAGTGGACGGTCGATGGCGAAGTGCAGCCAAAATCACTGTTTCAAATGATTAAGAATACTTATAAAGCCAATCCACAAGGTATCTTGTCGGCTTATAAAGACAACGCTGCGGTGATGGCTGGTGCTAAGGGGCTGCGTTACTATCCAGTGCCGACTGATGCCACGGATGTAAATTCTGCCCATCCTTATGACTTTCATCAAGAAGAAATCGATATCTTAATGAAAGTTGAAACTCATAACCATCCAACGGCGATTGCCCCTTATGCCGGTGCGGCAACGGGCGCGGGCGGTGAGATTCGTGATGAAGGTGCAACGGGACGTGGCGGTAAGCCAAAAGCCGGTCTGACGGGTTTTCATGTATCACATCTGCATATTCCAGAGCTTGCGGAAAAATGGGAGCAGTCGGGGCAAGTCAGCACGCAAGACTACGGTACGCCAGATCGTATGGCCACCAGCCTTGAGATTATGACCGAAGCACCACTTGGCTCAGCAAACTTCTCAAACGAATTTGGCCGTCCAAACCTATGCGGGTATTTCCGTAGTTTCCAATTAGATACCTCAGCGGCAAAAGATGGTAGCCAAATGCGCGGCTATCATAAGCCCATCATGCTGGCAGGTGGTTACGGCAATATCAAACGCAACCTGATTGAAAAAAATGCCATTCAACAAGGTGACTTATTAATCGTCCTTGGCGGCCCTGCGATGCAAATCGGTTTGGGCGGCGGCGCAGCATCATCTGTCGATAGCGGCGAACTGGATGAAGGTTTGGACTTCGCTTCTGTGCAGCGCGATAACGCCGAGATGGAGCGTCGCTGCCAAGAAGTCATCGATCGCTGCTGGGCCTTAGCTGGTAATGGACAGTCTGGTAACGATATTGACGCTAGTAGTAACAGTAAAGATGGCAACCCAATCGTCTCGCTACATGACGTTGGCGCCGGTGGTCTATCAAACGCCATGCCAGAATTGGTCAATGACCACGAGATGGGCGCCCATTTAAACCTGCGTAAAATCCCGTCGCTAGAAGCAGGCATGTCGCCGATGGCGATTTGGTCAAACGAGGCGCAAGAGCGTTATGTGTTAGCGATTCGCCCTGAAAGCAAAGAGCAGTTTGATGCCATCTGTGCCCGTGAGCGTTGCCCGTATGCCATCTTAGGTGAAGCGACGGAAATACGTCAGCTTATCGTTGATGATGAATTGCTCGATGAGCAGCCAGTCGATATGCCGATGCAAGTATTACTCGGTGGTACGCCGCAGATGCAGCGCAGCTTTGAGCGTCAAGAGAAAGAATTGCCGCCGCTTGAGCTTAATGACTTTAATTTAGCTGAATCTATCAAAGATGTGCTACGTCATCCAACCGTTGCCAGTAAGTCTTTCTTGATTAGCATTGGTGATCGCTCAATTACTGGTATGGTCGTTCGTGATCAGTATGTTGGTCGCTATCAAGTGCCGGTTGCTGATTGCGCCGTTACCGCGTCTGGTTTATTAGCGCTAGATGGTCAGCTAATGAGTGGTGAAGCAATGAGTGTTGGCGAGCGTACGCCTGTTGCTCTTATTAGTCCAAAAGCTTCTGCGCGCTTAGCCGTTGGTGAAGCGATTACCAATATTGCTGGCGCGCGTATTAACCAGTTATCTGATATCACTATGTCAGCGAACTGGATGGCAGCCTGCGGCGATGACAATGAGGACGCTGCATTATTTGACGCTGTGCATGCGATCGGTGAAGAGCTATGCCCAGCACTTGGTATTGCCATTCCAGTGGGTAAAGACTCGCTATCGATGCGTGCCAATTGGACGGATAGCACGGACGAAGGCAGCATTGATAAATCTGTCGTTTCGCCAATGAGCCTTGTGATTACGGCTTTTGCACCTGTTATTGATGTGGCAAAAACCTTAACGCCAGAGCTAATCAATGGTGATAGCGCCTTCTACCGTATTGATTTATCAAAAGGTAAACTGCGCCTTGGCGGTTCAATCCTTGCGCAAACGGCAAGCCAATTGGGCAATGAATGTCCTGACCTTGAAAAGCCAAGCGATTTAATAGACTTCTTTAACTTTATCCAAGCGGGTAACGCGCAAGGCGTTATTAGCGCTTATCACGATATCGGCGATGGTGGTTTGCTGGCGACGATTGCTGAGATGCAGTTTACCAGTCGTCAAGGTATCAAGCTGTCATTGGACGATAAAAACCTACTCGGTCAATTATTCAGTGAGGAGCTGGGCGCGGTTATTCAAGTATTACCGGAAAACGTCGCTGCTCTTATGCAATTGGCAGAAGAATTTAACGTCAGTGATATGCTAAGCCTTGTCGGTCAAAGCTGTGAGGAAGACAGCCTTATCATTCAAACGCCGCTACATATGGGCAATGATACTTTACGCTTTAGCCGTTCTGAGCTACAACAAGAGTGGAGTCAGGTCAGCTATCAAATTGCCCGACGCCGTGATAACCCAGCGTGCGTACAGCAAGAGTATGACTTGATTAGCGATGCTAGCCATCAAGGTCTTATCGCTGCACCAAACTTTGACCTCAATCAAAAAGTTGAAGAACCATACTTAAACAGCCGTGAAACTAAACCAAGAGTCGCCATCCTGCGCGAGCAAGGCGTCAACGGTCAGACTGAAATGGCAGCAGGCTTTACCCAAGCTGGCTTTGAAGCGGTCGACGTCCATATGAGCGACCTGCTAGAAGGTCGCATTAATTTACGTGACTTCGATGGTTTGGTCGCTTGTGGTGGCTTTAGCTACGGTGACGTATTGGGCGCTGGCTCTGGCTGGGCAAACTCTATCTTATTCCATGACGAATTGCGCATGCAGTTTGTGCGCTTCTTTGCCCGTCCTGATACCTTTAGCTTAGGTGTCTGTAACGGTTGTCAGATGATGGCGCAGTTAAAAGACCTCATACCGGGTGCGGAAAACTTCCCAAGATTTATTGCCAATAAATCTGCTCGCTTTGAGGCGCGTACGGTCAACGTCAAAGTCGAGCGTACCAAGTCTATCCTGTTCAAAGGTATGCAAGACAGTATTTTACCAATCGCTGTCGCGCACGGTGAAGGCTATGCCACGCTGGACAATACCGAAATCGACGGTATGGAAAAACACGGTCAGCTCGCCATGCGCTTTGTCGACAGCCACGGTCATCCAACCGAGACCTATCCGCTCAATCCAAACGGTTCGCTCGGCGGTGTCACGGGTCTGTGTAGCACCGACGGTCGCGTCACCATCATGATGCCGCACCCTGAGCGTACGCTACGTGCCTACAATCATAGCTGGAAACCAGAAGCATGGGATGAGGACGGTGCGTGGATGCGTATGTTCCGTAATGCTCGTGCTTGGTTGCGTTAGGATAATTTGAGTTAACTTTAGACATAAAAAAAAGGTGGGCCTAGGCTCACCTTTTTTGTGTTTGGGGTTTGAGTTTTAAGAAGTAGGCGGAGCTAATCCTGCTTTTCGCTACTATCTTGGTTAGCACAGGGGGATTCGCTAAGATTAGGATCGTTCCTGACTCAGCGATAACGCTCCTAATCAAGCGTCTGCAACCCTGTGCTGCACCAAGTATATCCGCTTCAATCAGGGCTAAACCGTGTCTCAAGGCAACTATTAATAGTTAACGAAGATTTTCAGACATCAATTTATCTTGATTATCCCAGTATTTAGCTTCACTTTCGTATGAGCGAGCTATATCTTCGAACATTTGAGCTACATAAGGATGAGAGATGATCCAAGGCTTAGCATATTCTCTATATTCATCTGCTAAAACCCTTTCTTGTTTTCCGCCTTTGTCCCTCCAGTGAGCCCCCCTTTGATTGACAGTACCTAAATAAAACCCTCGTCTCAAATTTTCAGCGTCAAATAAATCTAAAATATCTGCAACCATTGGCATTATACATTTGTCATTATCTTCACACGGTGAGTGAGACAATATCTGACCAAGTACTCTATCACAAGAATCTAAAATACCAAGACCTTCGCTTTGAGCTCTAACTTCCTTAATAAAAGCTTTAAAGTCAGGTTCATTAAGCTTCAAGTCTTTATTGATACTTGGTAAAAATGCACACTCATCAAGTATTTTATAGTTGTGCAGAGTTGTAGATTTATCTTGTTTCGGTGCATCATCATTTTTCAAGTAAAATGACTGAAGTAATTGCACAAAGAAATTTGGGTCATTCATTATATTTCTATAAAGAGTTTTTAGCCTGATCGCTTCATGGTACCCAAACAATGAAAACAGATGATACTCTATATACACCAATCTTGACTCGTCTAAACCATTTTGCTCTTCAAGATATTCGATCATCTCTTTGATTGCGTGACTGTCAAAATTTTGATATTGATCCTCAGGGTTGTTAATAAAAAGCTCTAAAGTTTGTAGAAGCTGTTCGACTGGTAAGACTGTAAAATTCAAGCTAATAGCATTTAATAAAGCCACTGGACGTTGTCTTTCTATAAGCTTCCCGACACAGTATTCCTTATCTTGTATGTTGCCTATCCAAGCTAAATAACCACTAAACCTATCCCAGTATTCATCTTCGAGGTTATATAGTCTTGCTGTATCCCATACATCTTTATTAAGTGGTAGGGGTAGGTTTAAAAGCAAACTAACTTTATCTTCATCATTCAACATAGAAGATATATTGGATTCATCCATGATTAATTTGAAGTTTGTAATAGCTTTTGAGCTACCCTCAGACCATACGATACTATCTAGAATACTAAGATCATATAAATCGATATTTCGAATTAATAAACCTATGATGTCTTTAGGTAGTAAAATTTTGGAATGAATAATTGCAGCTGAGCAGAGTCTTTTACTCTCTGATTTAGCCAATAGTTCAAATATTGCTTCTTCCCCATGATTTTCATTAATTGCTGTGATTGCCTCAACCCTTTTTTGATCGCCTATTTTTTGGCGCTCTTTGTAATCATAATCATTAGAATCCCTTTTAAAAAAGCTATCAGCTCGGTCAGTGAATAGCCATAAGCAATCATTAACTATAGACTTGGGTGTAAATAATTCAATATAGTGATCAAGCTGCTGATCTACTTCCTCAGATTTCAAAGAGGTTCTAGGGTTGCGATTTTTGAACTGTCTCAATTTATTTTGGAAACGTATACGAACATCGTCTTTTATCTCTGACTTGGCCAACTCATCAAGCAGTTTAAGTACTTTTTGCCATAAGTCAAAACTATCAAGTAAGTACAGCTCAAGAATTTTATAAATTCTATCTGGATTCAGGTTTGCTAAGTCTACTAATTTTTCGTTAGCGTATTCGATAGCTTTGTACCTATCAAATTCTAATACGATATGCCCAGCATTATCATCTCTATAAACGGGTTGGGCATTAGGGATTGCATGATCACCCCTCAAGTCTCTTTGTCTTAAAAGTATTTCAAAGCCAGTTTCTTCGTCAAGCGTGATTATCTGATTCAATAGTTCTATGCGTTGTTCTACCGTCGTATTAGTCTGTGGAAACCACGGTCTAAAGAAAGAATAAAGAGTATTAAATGGATTATTAGTCCAGTTTGAAGGAACTATGAATTTATCTAACTCGATTAAAATTTTGCAGACACGAGTGATATATCTAGGATTCCAAGCTAAAACTTCAAATGCCCACAATAGGTTGTTGAAGTAACGCTGACCAGTCATGACGTCACTACTACTTTCTGTAAATAAAGTTTGAATTAAAGGATTTTCTCTTCGAAGGTCTTTTTCGATTGAGCCCAAAAACTCTTCTGGACTCGCTTCTGCAAAGCTTCTAAAGTAAGGCTCTAGTGTCAACCAGTTTTTTCTACTACCACTTGATAAAATTTCTTTTATTAAGCGATTGATTCTAAATTGAAAGCTAGTAGAACTTAGTTCAATAAAATCATCTCCTATTACAGCCAATTTAATTAATGAGTTAGCAATACCTTCAAGTAATACTTCCGAATAAGGGAACTGCTTACCAATGACATTAGCCATATAACGTTGACTGACATCTAGTTCAAGTTTTGGATGCTTTATTGAAAATAATTCTAGTAAATTATCAAAGTAACGCTCGACTAACTCACTGCTAATAGCATTACTAACAAAAGGTAATACTTCTACAGGAGATTTTATCTTCCATACCTGATCAATTTTAATGACAGGCGTATCATCAACAGAAGCTAACTGTAAAAGCTCAGATTCGATATTTTTATATTCAGTTTGTGCAATAGAGGACACAAACGACTTATCGTTTTCATTGTTTCCATCCCATGAACCAGTTAAGGATAATAAATTAAGAGCCAAAGAGTTCCTTTCTGACCATTTAGGTTTCGAGATAGCTGGGTTGATAGCTTTAAGCCTTCGGTAAATGGACCATGACCTACCTGCTTGATGTGATAAGCGTTTTGCATCGCTTTCTTCTTCCCCTAATGCTACTAAAGCTTTCTCAAACTCTGAATAACTGGCTCGTTCTAGAATAATATTTTTCTCATCAATAGGTTTGTTGCCTAATGACTGAGGTGATATTAGTGTTAAGTCGTTTTTAAAACTAGGTTGTTTAGATATTTCAGGTGATGCACAAATTACGATTTTAACTTCTGGGTTATTTTGAACGTACTGCCAACCTTGTTCATCAGTAATTACTAAAGAGTTTAAGAGAAGCTTGTTATTATTCGTTACGGCAACGATAGCACTTATCACAGACTCTTCAATACTGTCAGAGTACACACTAATAACTGAATAATTATCCTTAGTAAAATTATCAGTAAATTCTTTATCCAGTGACTCGAAAGAGCTTTCCCTTCCCGATATCAGCGCTTCTTTAGTTATAGCTGGTTTACATTGATTTGCCCAATCATTAAAATAAGCTTCTGCGCTCTTAACGCCATAGCCACCAATTCCTAGTATCTCTGCAATATACACAGCATTTGAAGGTTGACTATCAATCCATTCTTCCAAATCAGTGGCATCGTATGCTCTAACCTCTTTCCAGCCGCCTTTATTTTTATTATCAGTAATCCACTTTTCTTTATTCTTCCAACGTCGAGGAGTAATAAAAATATAGGTGTTCTCAGCTTTGAAGTCTTCTGAACTATCTTCTGTTCTTTTTATAAAATCGCTATTTGCTTTGCTACCTACGGAGCTATCTGTACCTATTTCCCAAACTGATTCCCCAGCAGGAACCCAAGCACTGCCATTTATTGAAACAAGTGTGCCATCCCACGATGGCATGAAAGTAGAGTCGCCAGCAGGGAACGAGCTTGCCTTTGTATCTTGTGCATCAAAGCAGAGCCGTCTTATTATTTGAGGTAGCTCTTGTTGCGCCAATTTATTATTATTCTCTACCCAGCTAATTATATTTGATGCGGATACTTTCAATTTGAATCCTCAAAATTTTGTGAATTAATAATACATTATCATAGATTAAGTGAAAGCTTTAGTTTGGTTTTCAATCTATATTCAAAAAGAATGTGAGCTAAAAAACCTGCTTATTGTATTTTAGGTCTATATTTCACAGACCTACTTTTTACCTTCCTTCTTAGCCTCAGCAATCAACTCATGAATCCTAGCGCTTTCTTTTAGTACACAAGCTTCATACGCTGAAAGCTGCTCAGGTTCTTGTTCCTTTCTCATTTTCTCTTCTTGCTCCTGCCTCGCTTTTTCTTCTAGATATTTCTGTAGCTCGTCTTGTTCATTTTGCTCGTCTTGCTCGTTGTATTGTGAGTTGCTCATGGCTTATGTCTCCTAATATTTTTTTATCCATTAATAAAAGTCATCACGACCAGCATACTTCTTATTGAGTGCGCGTAGTATCGCATACGTTTCTAAATCCAGCTCGCCCGTTGGCTGCTGCGGACGGAAATGCAATTGAAAGGCATACACCACATTGCGACTGGCTTTATCCCACGCGTCTGTGTCATTGATTTGATAACCATAATCGCGAAACGCTTGCTTAATCTCAGGTATCGTTGCCGCTGCAAAAGCGTCTTGATTCATAAAGTATTGCTTATCAAATTCATCATACCAAGCGCCAATGCCGTAATCGAAATACAGTCGCTGCCAAGGGAACTTGGCACCGGGGTCGATTTTACGCGAAGGTGCCATATCCGCATGACCGATGATATTCTTTGCTGAGATATTATATCTTTTTGCCAAATCTTGTACCAGCTGCGCTAATTTTTTAATCTGCAACTCATCAAATTCAACATAGTGCTCATAAGGATGATAGTCGAGCGCGCCGTTTTTTAAGGCATCTCGATATTCAGGCTTGATGCCTGGGTTGACAATCTCAATGCCGATAGAGGTATCGTTGAGTATCGTTCTACCAGCAAAACCGCCATTGCCTGCATGCCACGCGCGTTCGCCCTCGGGCACTAAGTTATAAATTTTATTATCGTTATTATCCAATATTAGATAGTGGGCGCTGACGTCGCCGGTGGTCAAAAGCTTAATAGCGCGGGCATTATTACTCACCGTATAATGCAAAATGATAGTTTTAATACGCTCGCTTTTACCCGTCGCTTGATAGGTTTCGCTATCAATGACGAAAGGCTCGCTGGACGCTATTTGGACATTATGAGTGGTCACGCAGCCAATTAAAGGCAGCGTTAAGATACATGCTAATGCTAAAAAGATATTTTTTGCCATGAAATGCTAACCCTTCCTAATTTTCTTCGCCAAAACCGCTTTCCAACTGTCCTCCAAACACTCAATCATGAGCCACGGCTCAATCACCTTTGCAGCAAATTTCTCTTTTGAGTTTGATAATTGCCATAGCTTTTCAAGCGTCGCAAAAGGATAGGGGCGTTCGATGAGATAAACCGGCAAATCAGCGTGAATCATACCATCACGTACAACCTGAAAATACCAGCCAGCGATACCTTGCTTAGTCACCCAAGAGGCGATATTTGGCACTTTGTTCAGTTTAAACTGTCCAATTTGGTCATTGATTTTGTAGCAGGGGCGGCGCGGCTGCACGATGCGAAGTTGGACGCTGTCGTTATTATCAGTATTGCCATATTGCCTACCGTATTGAAAAACATCGCCGATACACACAGTCGACTCATCCATTGCAGGCAGACCATTTACTGCTTCAGTCGTTAAGTTTTCACCCAGTGTGCCAACGCGTACCTTTAAGCCAAACTCTGTATTTATCTTGTCATAAGTTGACGTCGCTAGCTGATGTACAGCTTTTAGCGGGCCGCCATGATGGCGTCGGTCGGCTTGTTCATCAGTGCTCAGACCCATAAAATTGACCGCAACAGGCGCGTTGATGGGTGCTTTATCAATGGCGCTCATCTGCTCACGGGCAAATGGCATGGCTTTGCCAGCGCGGACGCAGACTAGATTGGCAATATGTAGCGGTAAAGGTTGATTGAAATCAGCGCTATTTTTTTGGCTAGAAGATGCTATTTGCTCTATGCTCATGGATTATCCTAATCGATAGGGATTTATTAGGCGAGTGGTTAATTCATTAGTGATGTTAAAGATGGCTATTATCTTAGCCTAATCAGGCATGTGATTATATGGCTTTAGCGATTTAACCTTTATCTGTACCAAATTTTAGACAAAAAAAGACCAGAGTAGAATCTGGTCTTCTTCTTAAACAGTGCTGTTAACAAACAAGATTATTTGTTTTTATTGCGGCGACCTGCGGTTTTCTTCTCACGTGGTACAGCGACCAGCTCAGCCAATTGATCAGGTGACGACCATAGGCCTTCTAAGTCATAGAACTCACGCGCAGCTGGCGTCATCATATGCACGACAACAGAGCCTAAATCAATCAGCGTCCAGTCAGAATCGGTACCGCCTTCACGGCCAAGTGGCATAAAACCCGCTTGCTTAACTTCAGCGCCGACGCTGTCTGCCATCGCACGGACGTGGCGTTTTGAAGTACCGTCAGCGATGACGATGCGCTCCATCACGTCCGTTAGATTTTCTACGTTTAAAACAGTGATATTTTTTGCTTTCATATCATCAAGCGTGTTTTCGACTACCGCTAAGCATTCTTTTAAGCGTTCTTCAGTCATGGTATTGGTCATAAATGGTCTTCTCTTCAATCATAAATATTAAAAATAAAATAGTAAATCATCACATTGCTTGTGCTCACGCGCCCTTGAAAAATAGGTAAATAGGCAGGTGTTTTTGCGGCAACATGGATAAAATAGGTAAAGTTAAACGTATAAGGCGATTTTAACGGAATTGAGCAGCAGAATATAGCTGATGGTCGATAATATATTGATAAACGGCAGGATTTAGCCATTTAACGAATGAATTGGCTACAGTCGGGTTAATGATAGCATTTATTGGCTGTAAAGTTGCGTTTTGCGAACCTTGCTTGCGCAGCTGTTGACGTACTTGGGTGCTTGATATCGCTGCCACAGGGCGCGGGTCTATATAAATGCGTCCTTGAGCGGCGTTTTTCAAGTTACTGCTGTCTGTTAAATGCTGCAAAGCTGGCGCGACAAGGTCAGTAGCCGAGTCAGTGATGAAGTATTGCAAGGATACGGGCAATTGAGATTGCAGAGCGCTGGGGTTTGACGCGATTAAATCTGTATTAACGAGCTTTTTATTTGTCTCAGCGTTTGTATCATTATTAATAGGGTCATTTTCGCCAATACTCAGCCGATTAAATACCCATAAATTGACATGATCGGTCAGCGCCAGACCATTTTTCCATTTATCCAAACTCTGCGCACTGTCCATACCCATGATAAATATCAGGCTATCGTGCGGGTAGCGCGTGCGTAAGGTGTTTACGCTATCAATGGTATAGACCGGCGGTGTTTGCCACAGCTCAAGCTCATTGATTTGTAGTGGGGTATCTTTTATAGCCAGCTTTAGCATAGCTAGGCGGTGCTTAGGGTCGGTGCTGTCTGCTTTAAACGGCGAGCGCGCATTGGGCAATAATGACACCTGTAGCTCGCGCTGCTGTTGCTTTGCTATTGGTAATAAACTTTGATAAACATACAGCGCCATTTGCAAATGACCATTGTGTACAGGATCAAATGAGCCGCCCAAATAGGCACGAATGGCGGGTTTGGCGTTTTTCGTTAGGTGATAGTCTTTAGAATGAGGCATAAATAAATGAGCAAAAAGCGCTGCGAATGGACAGTGTCGTTAAATGAACTATAGCATTATTGGAGAGCGCTCAGTAGGGTCGTATGTTTTAAAGCCCTAAAGCTTTAACAAAAATAGTCCATAAAAAACCGACCATCATGATGATAGTCGGTTAAATGTAGAGCGATTAAGCATGACTGTAAAATATAAGCTGTAACGAGATTAAATCGCGTCGCTATGCGCTTGGATGGCGGTCAGGGCGATGGTATAAATAATATCATCGACCAAAGCGCCACGCGATAAGTCATTAACGGGCTTATTCAAACCTTGCAACATCGGTCCGACACTGACCACATTGGCGCTACGTTGTACCGCTTTATAGGTGGTGTTACCAGTGTTTAGGTCAGGGAAGATAAAGACGTTTGCTTGTCCGGCAACCGGTGAGTCAGGGGCTTTTTGTTTACCGACGCTCATGACCGAAGCGGCATCATACTGTAATGGGCCATCGACGGCGAGGTGCGGCGCACGCTGACGGACGATTTCGGTTGCACGAATGACCTTTTCGACATCAGCGCCCGTACCAGATGAACCCGTTGAGTAGCTAATCATCGCGACTTTTGGATTGATACCAAAGGCGGCGGCAGACTGCGCCGATTGAATGGCGATTTCAGCGAGCTCTTCAGCGTTCGGGTCAGGATTAATGGCACAGTCACCATAGACCACCACTTGCTCAGGTAGCAGCATAAAGAATACTGACGATACCAGCGAATACTGCGGCGCGGTTTTAATCAGCTGAAACGCCGGACGCACGGTATTTGCTGTAGTGTGTATCGCCCCAGAAACCAAACCGTCAACCTCGTCCATCTCGAGCATGGTCGTACCCAAATAAACCGTGTCTTTGAGGTATTCAGCAGCGACTTCGGCGTTGGTTTTACCCTTACGGCGCTCGACCACGGCATTGATATATTTATTCATATCAAGGGTATCGGGGTCGATAATCTCAAGGCCCTCAGGCAACACCAAATCGCGATTTTTCGCTACTTGCTCGACCTCACTACGCTTGGCAATCAACACGCAATTGGCGATACCGCGGCTTTGGCAAATGCACGCCGCTTCGACCGTACGCGGCTCTGAGCCTTCTGGGAGCACGATACGTTTTTTGGCGTTTTGCGCTTTTTTGACCACTTGATGACGAAATGCCGAAGGTGACAGGCGCATCTCATACTCTTGGCTAAAGTACTCTTTAATCCAGTTGAGGTCTAAATGCGCGGCAACATAACGTGCCACTTCTTCAGCGCGCTCGGTATCATCGCTTGGAATCTCAGAGCTCATATGCATCAGGCTTTGTACGGTCTCATAACTGTCACTTTCGACACTCATGATAGGGATGCCGGTTTTGAGCGCCGATTGCCAAAGCTCAGCGACTGTTTCGCTTGGGACTACGCCGCCTGTTAATACCAGTCCTGCTAAAGGGATGCCGTTGATACAAGCAAGTCCCGCCGCCAACAGTAAGTCGTCGCGGTCACCCGGCACAACGATAAGCGTACCACGTTTAAAGACTTCATCAACGCGAGCGACCGAGCGCGCGGTCAAACTGATACGGTTGATACGGCGCGATTTTGCTTCGCCAACGTTTAGCCAAGTGGCGTCGAGCTCAGCGGCGATATCCCACGTACGCGGTACAGAGAGCGAGTCACTAAAGGGTACCACGCCGATTAAGCGAAACTCTTCGGTATTAAAGTGCGGTGACAGGCGCTGCACTTCTTGCATAAAGCCTTCGTCTAAATTGACGATGGCTTCGCCTGGGGCGACCATTTGATTTTCGAGGGTGCTTTGGGCGTTTGGCAAATCGTGCATCCGCATCAAGATACAACCAAGCGTGCGCTCACTCGCGATACCGCCAAATTCACGGGCGTAGACGTCAAGCTTGTCAGCCAAATATGCAGGCTTACTGGTATCTGCGGTGCTGACAAAAATGACTTTGGCATCTAAAGCATGGGCAATGGCGCGGTTGATTTGTGAGGCATAAGATGTCTCGGTCGTCGATACTAAGCCTTCACAAATAACCACATCGTAGTCGTCGCCTAAGGTATGATAATTGACGACGACTTCTTCCATCAAATCATCAAGATTGTCGTCGCCAAGCATACGCTCAAGGCGCTGACGGCTGATAGATTTGGGTGGATTTAGACCAAATGCGTGCATTGCCAAAGCGCTTGAGCTGTCTAAACTGTTTTGCTTATCTAAGGTATCGTCTTGCAAAAACGGCTTCATAAAGCCGGCTTTGATACCGTTATAATCAAAGGCGCGAATCAAGCCTAACGCCGCTGACGTCACACCGATACCGCGACTGATGGGCACAAGTAAAAAAGTTTGCATAATGTATCCTACTATTTATTTTATTCTATTTTTTAAGCGCGTTTTATCCTTGTGCCATACAAACGCTTCTTGTTTTCTTATGGCACAAGTCATGGTTTGTTTAGCAATCTGACGCTTATAAACCTAAGGCTTCGCGCGTTTCTTGGGCAATGCGGCATTCTTCATCGGTTGGTACCACCCACAGCTCGATGCTGCTATCATCGGCATGGAAACTGCCTTCTTTACCACCGACCAAGCTGGCGTTTTTAGCGCTATCTACCTTGATGCCAAAATGCGGCATCATCTCTAAAATACGCGTCCGCGTGGTCACTGAGTTTTCGCCAATCCCGCCAGTAAAGACAATGCCGGTAAAGTCAGGTAGCGCACAGCTAAAGCTGGCAAGATATTTGGCAACGCGGTAGCAGAACATCTTAATCGCAAGCTTAGCGTCTTGATGACCTTCATTTGCTGCTTGCTCAATGGTACGTAAATCATTGGATAAACCTGAAATACCCAGCAGGCCACTTTCGTTATTGAGCATCTTATCGGTTTCTTCTAAGCTCATGCCTAACTGACGTTTAAGATGAATATGCAAGCTTGGGTCGACATCGCCGCTGCGCGTGCCCATCATTAGCCCTTCAAGCGGCGTCAAACCCATACTGGTATCGAGACTTTCACCATTATAGACAGCCGTCGCCGAGCAGCCATTGCCTAAATGCGCGGTCAACCAACCGTGTGGCCCTTTAGCACTGGTGATTTCGCTGGCGCGTTCGGATACGTACGCGTGCGAGGTACCATGAAAGCCGTAACGACGGATTTTATATTCATCATAAAGGACTTTTGGTAGCGGATAACGAAACGCAACCGGTGGCATGGTTTGGTGGAAGGCAGTATCAAATACCACCACTTGCGGAATCTCAGGATAAATCGCTTGTACTGCTTCGATACCGAGTGCATTGGCAGGATTATGGAGCGGTGCTAATATTTTTAGGCGTTTAACTTCTTCTAGCACATGCTGGTCGACACGCACCGCTTCTGAGTACTCGCGGCCGCCATGCACGACGCGGTGACCGACGGCAATAAAGTGATATTGTTCTAATAGCTCAAGAATTTTCTTTAAAGCAAGTTCATGACGACCGCCAGCGATGGCGATTTCTAGCTTTTCACCATTTAGCGTGGTGTGTTTGATACGAGCAGTGTCGAGGCCTAAGTTTTCTGCCAGACCTGTGATACGCGTAGTATTGTCTTCGCTGATGAGTGCGTATTTGATTGAAGAGGAGCCGCAATTTAGTACTAAAGTGGGGTTGGTTAGATTCGATGTTGCAGAGTCTTTATCGTTAAATTTGGTGGTTACGCCAGCGCTCATACTCTATCCTTAGAAGTTATTTTTTGGGTGGTGAATCGACATCGATAGTCACCGATTACATAAAAAAACCAGCCATATTCTCGTCGCCGTAAGCCAAACAGCTGCCATACGCAACAATCCTATCGCTGATTTTTATCATTGCTTTTAGTCTTACTTTTAGCATTGTTTTTCGCATTATTTTTAATGTTTTTCTTAATATTGTTTTTCGCATTTCAGGCTTGTAGTGTTTTTAAAATATCTTAAAAGCGCATAATTGTCCAAAATGCTCGCAGCGGTTAATGGCTATTAAAACCTATATTAGCGCTTCATTGCTGCTGCAAGGGTTCACTATAATGTACCATATTTTGAATTTTATACCACGATAACTATAAGGCTTTAATCACGCCATTTTATACAAGTGTACACCGAATATCATCAACCGCCAGTAGAGATAATAGGATAAAAGCAGTTTTTATAGAATTGTAAGTAAGTTTGTCTGTGGTTCTCTGTCTGTAGCTATTGATAGCGTTTATAAAATCCCATTTTGCCTATCGTTAGTCGTTAATTCTTATAAATTTATGTGCCAATCAGCAGCAGGGGGCGCACAACTTTATCGAATAATGCTATGATTAAAAAATTGTCCTATTTTTCTACTGCAGCCTTATTTTCGCTGATAGTGATTGTTATCGCCTGCAAACCATTGCAAGATGAAAGGTTAGCCATTCTATGTTTACTATACGCCGTACCTCAAATTTTAACAGCGCTAATTTAAGCGTTGATGTCAAATCTGCTGTTTATCAGGTAACTATAACGACGCTGGTAATCGGGGCAACTGCCTTGGCAGGTTGCGGACAAAAAGGCGATTTGTATTTAGCAGAATCGAGTAGCCAAACGGTAAAAGACAATACGGCTGTGCTTGAGAGCACCAGTCATCCGCAAGATGCCGCCTTTGCTAAGCTCAATGACAATGCAAATAACGCGCAAAACGCTGAAGATTTTCAGTTGCCTGCGCCGAGTACGGATCCTAACGATTATTAATGCTTGTTTATTAATGCTTACTTATTAAAAGCCAAATATTCAAACGATTCTTAGCCTATCCAAGCTGCTAAACCCATTAATCCCTTAATACATTGATTAAATTAGAGACAACTTTATGAGTCAGTCAGTCACGACCAAAACTGAGCAAGGATTGTATGTGCATCCTGAAGCCTTAACCGCCCATTTGCCCGCGCTCGATTATCGCGATGGCGCGTTATATATGGAGCAGGTAAGTATTGATGAGGTGGTCAAGCACTATGGTACGCCGTGTTATGTCTATTCAAAACAAGCGATTTTAGACGTTTATCGGGCTTATACCACAAGCTTTGCCAGCCTAAAGCATCAAATTTGCTATGCGGTGAAAGCAAACTCTAACCTTGCCGTACTTGGCATCTTGGCGCAAGCAGGGGCAGGATTTGATATTGTCTCACGCGGTGAGTTGATGCGGGTTTTGGCAGCGGGTGGAAAAGCTGAGCGCGTGGTATTTTCAGGTGTTGGCAAAACCTATAGCGAAATCGAATATGCCCTTAATCAAGGTATTGGCTGCTTTAACGTTGAGTCGATTAGTGAATTGGCGCTGATTAACGAAGTGGCAAAAGCGCTTGATAAAACCGCGCCGATTTCATTGCGGGTCAATCCAGACGTCGATGCCAAAACCCATCCGTATATTTCAACCGGTTTAAAAGACAATAAATTTGGCATCAGCCATGAAAATGCCGTTGCCGTTTATGAACAAGCGGCACAGTTGTCGCATATTGATATTGTCGGTATCGACTGTCATATCGGTTCGCAACTGACCGAGGTTGCGCCATTTGTCGCGGCACTCGATAAAGTGATTGAGCTGATTTATAGCTTGCGAGCTAAAGGTGTTGAGCTGCGTCATATCGACTTGGGCGGCGGGCTTGGCGTACGTTATATCGATGAGACGCCGGTATCTATCGAGACGTTTGCGCAAGCATTACTGCCTAAGCTGAGTGAGCTTGGTTTAACGGTATTCTTTGAGCCGGGTCGTAGTATCGTGGCCAATGCCGGTGTATTATTAACCAACGTTGATGTACTTAAACCAACCGAGCACAAGAACTTTGCTATTGTCGATGCGGCAATGAATGATTTGATACGTCCTGCTTTATACCAAGCTGAAATGGCAGTGATTCCTGCGACATTGCCCAAAGACGGTTTAGATACCGATGGCACACAGCCGTGGGATATCGTTGGGGCGATTTGTGAAACTGGTGACTTTTTAGCAAAAGACCGCTTATTGTCATTAGCAACAGGTGATATTTTAGCCATCACCGGTGCTGGTGCGTACGGCTTTACCATGAGTAGCAATTACAATTCGCGCGGTCGTGCTAGCGAAGTGATGGTAGCCGATGATAAGCATCAACTGATTCGTAAACGCGAAACGCTTGAATCTTTATATGCTGATGAAGTGTTGTGGCAGGATAAATAGTTTTTTAGCCATTTTAGTGCTCAAGAGTTTTTAATTAAAAATAACCCATTGTGATAAAGACAGTGGGTTTTTTATTGCTTGCGTTAATGAAAATTTGGATAAAAAATATTTGTTCGGTGATAGAGCCCTAACTTCGCGTTTGATAGCGGTGATAATTATGATTGTATCTGACAGCGTGCTACTATAAGGCATACATAAAAATAGGATAGGATAACAAGGATATGCTAATAGAATTTACAAAAATGCATGGGCTGGGCAATGATTTTATGGTCATCGATTTGGTGACCCAGCGCTTAGAATTGACCAAGGAATTGGTACAGCTGCTGGGCGATCGTCATTTAGGCATCGGCTTTGATCAATTGCTCGTCGTTGAGCCGCCGATGCGCCCAGATGTTGATTTTAGTTATCGCATTTTTAATACTGATGGTACAGAGGTTGAGCAATGCGGCAATGGCGCGCGCTGTTTTGCGCGTTTTGTGCAAGCGCGTAAACTGTCGTTTAAGCAGCGCCTGCGTGTTGAGACGGCAAGCGGGATCATCTCCTTAACGACCGACCGTTACGGCTGGGTCGAAGTCGATATGGGTAAGCCCAAATTTGAGCCAAGTGAGATTCCCTTTACCCCAAGAGCGACGACCAAAATCCAAAACGCCTATCATTTAAACGTCAATGGTACGCCGGTGCAGCTGTATGTCGCCAATATGGGCAATCCGCATGCGGTCATCAGGGTTGATGATGTCCTAGAAGCCGATGTCGAAACTTTGGGTAAAGCCATCGAATCACATCCGGCCTTTCCAGAGCGCGTCAATGTCGGCTTTATGCAAGTCATGAATCAGCGTCATATCCGTCTGCGGGTTTATGAGCGCGGGGTCGGTGAAACCCAAGCGTGTGGCACGGGCGCTTGTGCAGCCGTGGCGGTTGGTATCCGTGAGGGTTGGCTTGATGAAGGCGAAGACATACGCGCGCAGCTTTATGGCGGTAGCATGATTATCAAATGGCAGCCGGGGTATTCTGTGATGATGACTGGGCCAACGGCGTTTGTCTATGAAGGGGTGTTTAGCCCAGATGGCTTAATGGCGCAAGCGGGCATTAAGCCAAATCCAGAAGGCTAATCAATCATGACGACAGCGCCTAGCTCAAATATTCAGTCAAACATTACATCAAACACTGAGTCAAACAAATGGCTATCGGCGGAATTGGCAACAACCATCGAAGCAGATAGCACGCTACGTGAACTGCTAGCGCCAGTGCATCGTTGGCTAAATACGCTGTCGGTACGCAACCACTCCGAACACACATTGGTGGCTTATTTTGCAGGGCTAAATCAATTGGCGCTGTTTTTACGCGGCAAACGTCTGACATGGACGCGCTGTGATAAGCGCCAATTGGCCCAGCATATCAGCCAACGCCTCGATGAAGATAAGCTGGCGTTGGCGAGCGTTCAGCAAGAGCTATCGGCTATCCGTCATTTTTATGGCTGGTTGATAGAAGGGGGTTTAGCGCGTATCAACCCAACTACCGGCTATCAGCTTAAACGCAGCCCTAGACCGCTGCCGTCTATTGCCGATGTGGATTTATTGACGCAATTGCTTGACCAAGAAATCCCTGATACACCCGAGCAAGCACGCTTATGGTTGCGTGATAAGGCAATGTTTGAATTGCTTTATAGTAGCGGTCTGCGTGTTGGTGAGCTGGTGGCGCTTGACGTGGTCGATATAGACTTGGCTGATTTGCGCGTGCGCGTGACGGGTAAAGGTAACAAAACGCGCTTGGTGCCATTAGGTATCAAAGCTGCCGAGGCAATTAAACGCTATCTACCGCATCGCAATCTGTGGGTCGAGCAGATGGACAGCGCCTTGTTTATCAGTGAAAAGTTAGGTACACGTTTATCCACACGGGCCGTGCAGCAGCGTCTCAAAGTTGCAGCTACGCGCGCTGGGATTGCGCAAAACATGTATCCACATTTACTCCGTCATTGCTTCGCGTCGCATATGTTATCCGGCAGCGGCGATTTACGCGCGGTACAAGAAATGCTTGGGCATAGTGATATCAGCACCACGCAGATTTATACCCATGTCGATTTTGCTAAATTGACCCAAGTTTATGACCGCGCCCATCCGCGTGCGTCGCATACGCAAAATGACGTTGATATTACTTAAGTTCTGATTATTTTTTTAAGCATTTAATCCTACATTTATGCCAAACGATGGCAGTCAAAGATTGGCATCTTTTGCCGTCCTTGCGCTTGGTCAGCTTTATCTAACGTCGCTAAGACCAGAGCATAATGTTTCTGCTCTTTATTAGTAGGGTTCTTCAACGCACTATCTTCATAGCTATTGATAATCGTGCCGTCATAAGCAGTAATCGTGCTATGCCCCCATGTTTGCCGACTATTGCCATTCTTATAAACATGCTCACCACCTTGTGCGGCGCCAATGACCATACACTGACTGTCTAACGCGCGCGCGCGTAGCAATAGCGACCAATGTGCTTGCCCAGTCAAATAAGTAAAGGCTGATGGCGCACTTAACACCTCTGCGCCCGCCTGACGTAATCGCTGCGCTAAGGCTGGGAAGCGTAAATCAAAACAAACCATCATACCAAGCTGATAAACGGCATCATTTGCTTCTACTGTTGTAACCACTGTTTGCGTGCCGGGCTCAAAGGTCGCCGCTTCATTATAGCTGCCTTGTTTATCGGCAACGGTTGCAGTAAATAAATGGATTTTGTCGTAGCGTGCCACACGCGTACCATCGGGCGCAAATAGCTGACTGACTTGACGCAGTCTACCATCAGGTACGATGATGCCATCAGGGCGATAAGGGCAGGGCAGCGAGCCTGCTAATAGATAAATACCAAAAGCCCGTGCATACTCGGCCATTGCGTCGGATAACTCATCAAAACGTTCGGCAGTAGCAAACTGTCGACCCATGCTACAGCAGTTTTCTGGTAAAACGACTAACTGCGCGCCTTGCTTACTTGCCTCGCGAATAGCAGCTTTTATATCGGCTAAATTGGCTTCGATATCTTGCTGACTGCTCATTTGTACAGCCGCAACGGTCAACGGTTGATTTTTAGTAATCTCATTCATAATATTATTCTCAATTTTTAAGCTTTATAGGGTTCTGCCCTTATTTATTTTTTATCCTGTTATATTTAAAAGCTTGGCATCCCTGCAAAGCTATTGCAGTTTTATAAGGTGAACAAAAGCTAAAAAATAGCTTATCTGAACAGAATATAAATTATCATAGCAACATTGTAGCAAAAAATGCTATCGTCATGACCTGATAGGCCAAAGCGTTTTTTAATGATGATAAGCGCTAATAAGCGCAGGCTTCAACTAGCATAACATATAGAATCTCACCACGATCGAAAGGTAATCAGTCACCCATGAGTATGTCGTTTGGATTGGCGACCACGCTAAATACCTCGCAAAAGCTAACCCCGCAAATGCAGCAAGCCATCAAATTGCTGCAGCTCTCTAGTCTTGAGCTCGCGCAGGAGGTGCAGGCGAAGCTTGATAGCAATCCTTTGCTTGAACGTGTGGAAGAGGATGAAGATGACTATGATCATTGCGATAGTTACGACAGTCATAATGGTGAGCCGCTCAATGAGTTTGGCGAGCCGTTAACATTAGATAGTTGGAATCAAAATGCTAGCGTTGATTCGTTTGCTAAATCTAGCCACTCTTCAGATGATGGTTTCGACTATTTTGACAATAGCAGTGATGCCAATATAAGTGATGCCAATATAAGTGATGCCAATATAAGTGATGCCAATATAAGTGATGCCAATATAAGTGATGCCAATATAAGTGATGCCAATATAAATGATGAATACAGTGGCGATAGCTTAGATAAATTACAGCAAGCCAGTTTTGATGATGAAGCAATCGATAACTATGCTGTAGAGGGCGACGATTATAGCGGTTTTGACAGCGGTAATTATGCCTCTGCCGCGACAGGTTCAGGGAGTCTTTCAACTCATTCAGCTAACGGCAGCAATGAAGACTTTGATAGCTATCAGGGCAGCACCAGCGCCACCATTCAAGACCATGTACGCTGGCAGCTGAACTTTAAGCGCCTCTCGGAAACAGATACACTGATCGCCGAATACCTCATGGATTCTATGGATGAAATGGGCTTTATACGTCTCGATATCGATGAGTTGCTACAAAGCTTCAATACCATCGCCAGCTTTTATCAATGGGACGAGCGTGTCGAGCACGATGAGGTCATGGCGGTACTGCGCATGATTCAATCGTGCGACCCGCTTGGCGTTGGGGCACGCAATCTCAATGAGTGCTTAGCGCTGCAATTGTGTAAGCTTGATACAAATACAAAGTATCTTAAAGAAGCCCAAGCGCTTCTCTCAGCCAGTGAGCATTTGGTCAGCAATAATATCAAAGCCTTGACTGAACTCACGGGCCTCGCGCCTGAACAGATTACCCCAGCGCTTAACCTGCTACGTACGTTAAATCCATCACCCGGCCTACTATTTCAAAGCAGTCAGCCCGATTATATGCAGCCATCAGAAAGCTACGATATTCCTGATGTATTGGTCACGCCGATTCGCCGCCACAATAGCAATCACACCACCGATAACAAAAATGGAAACGACACGACTGCACAAGTAGATGGCTGGCAGGTACGTCTTAATCCTGACACTTTGCCTAAATTGCGGGTCAATCAAGAATATGCCAATTTGGTCAAACGCGGCGATGACAGTCCTGACAATCAATATCTGCGCGAAAATCTCACCGATGCGCGCCTGTTTATTCGCAGTATCGAAGAGCGCAATCAAAACCTTTTAAAAGTAGCGACCAGTATCGTGCGCTACCAGCAAGAGTTTTTGCAACATGGCGCAACTGCCATGCAGCCTTTGATTTTAAAGGCTATTGCCGAAGAAGTTGATTTGCACGAATCGACTGTCTCGCGCCTGACTACGAGCAAAACCATTTTGACACCACAAGGGTTGTTTTCCCTTAAGCATTTTTTCTCATCTCACGTTAGCAGTAGCGACGGTGACATCTCCTCAACCGCCATTAGCGCCATGATTAAACAGCTTATCGCAGATGAAGACCCGAGAAAGCCGTTATCTGATAGCCGCATAAAAGATTTTTTATTCGCAGAAGGCATCGATATCGCTAGACGCACGGTTGCCAAATATCGTGAAGCGATGAACATCGGTTCCTCCACTCAGCGCAAACAAAAATATTAAATGTTGTCATTCAATGACTTATAAATGTTATTCCACAATATCTAAGTCAATTTAAACGTAAATAAAAAATAAAATTTTTTGATTATATAGAAACATAACGGAAACATCATTTTTTATTACATTTACTTACAATTTGATGGCTTGCTACTATTAGGTTTTCATGACAAATTAGAGTCATACCAATAAAGAAAACCAAGTATCGGTTTGGCCGATTTAGTTAATTTAACAGATGATTAAAATGTATTTTAATTTTTTATTTTGATAAAGGAGTAGAGCTGTAAAGCCGTTGGTCATTAAAAAATGATAAGCCAAACTTGATGATAAGAAAGGTACTGGATGAATTATTGGTAAGGCAGCATGACAAAAGCTATAAAGCTAACTCACTGCTGATTGTATGTAACAATATAAGTAATAATAAAAGGACGATAATATGAATGTTTCTATCAGTGGTCACCATATCAGTGTTACCGAAGCCATGGACAACGCCGTTCGCGAAAAGCTTGTAAAAGTAGAACGTCATTTCGATCAGATTCAAAGTATTCAGGTAAAATTATCGCTAGATAATAGCGGCTCAAGTGAAGGTGGGAAAAAGACCCATAAAGCCGAAGCGATTATGCGAGTTGCAGGTCAAGAAATGTTCGTCCAAGCCTGCGAAGACGATATGTATAAGGCCATTAATGAGATGGCGGACAAACTCGATAGACAAGTACGTAAATATAAAACCCGTCAGGATCGTAAGAAAACTCAAGGCCCAGGGCGCGATGAACGCTACGAAGAGCTGACAGTTGATGATGCAGCACCTGCCATGTAATGGGTTTATCATTGCTCTAAGTAGTATTCACTACAGCAACCGCTATACATAGTAGCTGATCTTGTTATTATGACTGCTTGGTAAATATAGCCTATAAAACAATTATTATAATTGGTGTATTTATTGAGCATGCATATTTATAATAGTAGCCTCATATATGGTTAAGTCACTAAAAGAGTTTAGTTATTAAAAGTATGACAAATAAAAAAAAGACCTCAACGTATTCACGTTAGAGGTCTTTTTTATTGCTTAATTTTTACACATGAAAAAATTAGCGAGCTAATATTCGCTTAACCACCGCCAACTGCTTGGACGACTTCTATATTCATACCTTCAACGATACGCATTTTATCCAGCTCACTTTTTGGAATCAGCTCACCATCGATTTCGACCGCATAGCGACCTTTACTCAGTCCAAGCTCATTGACGACCATTTGGACGGTTTGATGCGTGGTCTGCAATTTTTTACCATTGACACTAATATTACTCATAATATGTGCTCCCTAAAAGTTAATAATCCTTTATTACTCATCCATTAACCCATTTTGTTATTCAACTTAAGCAGTATGGCCTAAACGAAATGTCGAAACAGCAAGCCATAGCCAACCTAAAATCATCAGCATACCGCCGATAGGAGTAATGGCGCCTAGCCAGCGCGGTGCCCCAAGCGTCATGGCATATAAACTACCGGCAAAAATAAGTGCGCCGATTTGTAGCAGCCATGCCGTCGTTTGGGTCGTATAATTAAGACGAATAAGGATGCCTACGAGCAATAATCCAAGCCCGTGTACAAACCAATATAGAGTCGCCGTCTGCCACCATTCAAGCTGCTGAATGCTGACTGAGTTCTTAAGCCCATGAGCGCCAAACGCGCCCAAAGCGACGGCGAGAGCCATATTAATAGCGGCGATACTTATCCAATTTAGCATGGTAAAACTCGTGTTATAAATAGGACTGTTATCATAGGTAAGTTTTAACTAACAAGCTGAAATTTATTGGATATCATCAGGCAAAATAACGCTATCGATGGTCATGGCTTCACGGATTTTGTCCATAGCGTTTTTTTCGATTTGGCGCACGCGTTCTGCTGAGATAGAGTAAACCGCGGCTAGCTCATGCAAGGTTGATTTTTGCTCAGAAAGCCAGCGCTGCTCAACGATATCGCGTGAACGGTCATCTAGCGTATCCATTGCTGCTAGTAGAGCCGATGAATTGTTCTCTTCCCAGTCATCCTCTTCAACCATCTCTGCAGGGTCGATACCATCTTCTAAAAATAGCTGCGGCGCGTAGCGACCATCGTCATCATCGCTCGATTGCGCTTCAAACGACGCATCATACGAGGTCAGGCGCGACTCCATTTCTAGCACTTGTTTACGCGTTACGTTTAAATCGTTGGCAATGGCATCGGCTTCTTCGAGCGTTAGCTGATTGTTGGTCTTTTTCAGACTGCGTAAGTTAAAGAATAGTTTACGATGTGCTTTGGTGGTTGCAACTTTGACAATACGCCAGTTACGAATGACAAATTCGTGAATCTCAGCTTT
Source organism: Psychrobacter sp. Sarcosine-02u-2 (assembly GCF_002836335.1). Classification (NCBI taxonomy): domain Bacteria; kingdom Pseudomonadati; phylum Pseudomonadota; class Gammaproteobacteria; order Moraxellales; family Moraxellaceae; genus Psychrobacter; species Psychrobacter sp. Sarcosine-02u-2. The sequence continues at coordinate 33,679 of NZ_PJBX01000159.1, forward strand.
AATCCAATGCACAGCAAAGGATACCAAACGCACGCCTTTATTAGGGTCAAAGCGTTTTACCGCTTTCATTAGCCCTAAATTGCCTTCTTGAATCAAATCGGCTTGCGGCAGACCATAACCTGAGTAGCTACGGGCAATATGAATCACAAAGCGCAAGTGCGACATGACGAGCAGACGCGCTGCTTCAACATCGCCCTCATCATAATAGCGATGGGCAAGTTCTTGCTCTTGAGTCGGTGTCAAAATCGGAATTTGATGCACGGTATTAATATAAGCGCCCAAGTTTACGCCAGGCGCTGATAAATGCGTTGGCATAGCGGGCACTAAGTCACGGGTACGCGTATCGCCAAGTGCGCTCGCATCGTAAGGCGGACGCGCCGCAGCAGCTTTTAAAGCGGCATCACGTGCTTCATTTTTTTCAGGTGCTACGCTGTCTTTTTTACGGGTATTTGCAGCGTTATTAGAAGTATTAGCCATATTCTTGACCTTGGTTAAATAGATAAGCAATGAGTCAGATAAAAATCTTATAGTTATAATTGTAAAGGATAGCGCCGCTTAGTTGCTATCAGTTTTGGTAATGATGAAGTGATATATTGTATCAACAGCAGTACTGGTTTTTGCTCCTAGCGTTTTCTCGCTACTTGCCGCTGTTGCTTGATTAATAAGTAATAATAAGGGATTTGCTATGCCCGTTTGCTGGCTTTGCTGACAAAAAGCGCTGATATCAGCTTGTGAGTTTGGGTCGGTTGCAACGACATATAGCGACTCACCAACCGCTACTTCTCGTAGCGCCACTTTGGTTTTTAATAGCGGCATAGGGCAGGCAAGACCGCGCCCATCGACCATATTTTTAATAATGATTGGCTGTCTTTGCTCTGCGCTATCCGTCGAGTTAAAATTTTCCACTAAGTTAAGAGTATCTGTCGGCAATAAAACGAGCAGCTGCGTTATCGATTGCTGCTGCGCGTCAGACACAGTTTCGGCAAAACAAATAGGATATGAGTCTCGCACAATGACAGATTGGTTATCAGTAGACATAAAATAAACCTTTAAAATATCAATGTTTGAGAAAGTATCACTTGTAGTCCATGGATAACAAGCGCTTATCACGACCTACTATTATAGCAAATTGCTACCGCTCAATTGCAGTTGAATATAGTTATCATAATCATTGGTCAATCAGCACATCTAATGACAACCGGGCGGTAGGATAAACTTTACATTTAATACTTCGCTTTATAACGCTTAAGTTTACATAAACATGTTGCACAAGCATGACGCGTGGCAGCGTTATTGGTAGCCAGATGCAGACGGCAATTGACCTTAACTAAACAAGCTCGTATAGTCAAAAAGACGTTAAGATTACTCGGATAGGATACGCACTTGTATTATTTTCATAGAGCAGCGCTGCTTAAAAAATCTTTGCTTAAAAGAACGCTAAAAACGTTAACAGACGCTTTTGTGCTAAAGGTGGGTATATCGGCTACCTTGCTGGCATTGGCAACCACCGCCAATAGTGCTGGCACGCAAGCCGCGCCATTTGCTTATGGTTCATGGCAGACGTCCAGTGCTGAAGAATTAGATTTACCCAATTTACGCGGGCAGGGGCTAAGCTTTGCTGAGCAATATGAAAATAAACTGCTTGGTGAATGGTCATTAAGAAACATCAATAGTCGCGCGAAGATGGAGCACGACCCTTGGATTTATGAAACCATAAAAGAGATGACGTGGCGTTTAAATGCGCAAGCTCGCCAGCAAGCGCCGCTAGGTTTGGTTATTATTGATAACCCTAGCATCAATGCTTTTGCAGCGCCCGGTGGGGTAATTGGCCTCAATACTGGAACGATACTGGCGGCAAGCAGCATGGATGAGCTTGCCAGCGTCGTTGCTCACGAGGTGGCTCATATTAGCCAGCACCATTATGAAAGCGGCGCGGATGAGCGCAAAAAAGCCTTGCTGATGCAAATAGGCGGCATGTTGGCGGCGATTGCAGCCTCAGCAGTCGATGGTGATGCGGCGGCGGCAGTCATGATGGGCAGCCAAACCGCTACCATGAATAGCAGCATGGCTTTTAGCCGTAGTAATGAGCGTGATGCCGACCGTGTGGGCATGCAAATCATGAACCAAGCGGGTTACGATCCACGCGCCATGCCGCGATTTTTTGCGACAATGAATCAAAAAAGCCAATTGAACCAAACTGCCAATCAATTCCTACCCAGTTTTGTGCGCTCACATCCTTTGAGTAATGAGCGTTTAAGCGAATCGCAAAGCCGCGCTCAGCGTTATGATGCTCTGCCATTGTCCAAGCAGCAGCGCCATCAAGCGTTGTTTGATTTGCTCTATTGGCGTACGCAAAGTACGGGCGAGCATGTCTCTGAAACCGCGTTGACGACCGCCGCAAAAAATAGTATTGGCGCAAAATTGGCGCTGATGTATTGGTATGGCGAGCAGCAGCGTTTTGGCGAGGCCAATGAGATATATACTGAGCTGTCAGCGCTACCCGCAGCCCAGCGCCAAATACTCGAGCCGTTATTGTCCATTACCCAAAGTCAAATTCTCACTGAGCAAAATAAATGGCAACAAGCGGCGGAACTGCTTGAGAGTCAGCAGCGCTTATATCCTGAGCGCCGCGACTTGCGTCTTTATTTAGCGGAAGCACTGACCAATGGCAATCAGCCAACCAAGGCGCAAGCACTGCTTAAGCCCTTGACCGAGCAGCAGCCAAGTGACCGCTATGCGTGGCAAAGCTTGCAACTGGCCAATGAAAAAATCGCCAAAACTACCGAGTCGCTGCAACTGGCAAAAATCGCGACCATCAATGCGCTGCGTTATCGCAGCCATGACCAGCTGTGGAGCGGACGTTATGAGCGCGCGCTGACTTCCTTAACGCAAGCCAAGCAATTGACTGAGCAAATGCAAAAAACTGCGCAAGCGAGCAGCGCCCGACCGTTACTTGCCAATATTAATGCAGAAATCAAAGCAGTAAAAACCGCCAAAGACTTTAAGCCTTAGGCGGTTGTTTTTATCGCTTGGGTCGATACGCAGATTAAGACTATATAACTTTTTTTAACTTCAATTAACCTTGCAAAGCGTCTTTGACCAGTTTAGAGATTAATGCGGGATCAGCACGGCCAGCGGTTTTATTCTTTAACACGCCCATCACGCTGCCCATATCGCGCATTGAGGTGGCGCCTTGCTCTTTGATTTCGGCATTGACCAAAGCGGCAAGCTCGGTATCATCCATTTGTTTTGGCATAAACTCATTAATAATATCAATCTCGAACTGCTCTTTACTGGCCAAATCATCGCGGCCGTTTTCGGTAAAGATAGACAAGGACTCATGACGCTGTTTGAGCTGCTTTTGTAGCACTTCTAATACTTGCGCATCGTCAAGTTCAGTTTGGCGATCAATCTCAATCTGCTTAACCACAGATTGGACGTTGCGCAGTACTTTGACGCGCTCAAGCTCACGCGCTTTCATCGAGGTTTTGATGGTGTCAGATAACGTCTGTTTAAGTTGGCTCACTGTTATTATCCTTATAAGTATGGGTAAAATAGTTTTTGGTAAGTGTTAAATAAAAATCTGCTGAGTATTTATCAGCAGCAATAACAAAAATTGTAGCATAAAAAACGCCACTGTTATTCATCGATAACAGTGGCGTTAGTGTAGCGCTGGTAGGTAGCTAATCGTATTAGTGATTAGTACATACGAGTGGTACGAATAGTTTCGCGTTGTAATTTTTTCTTATAACGCTTTACAGCAGCGGCTTTTTTGCGCTTACGTACTTGCGTTGGTTTTTCATAAAATTCACGCTTACGTACGTCTGATAGAACGCCGGCTTTTTCACAAGCACGTTTGAAACGACGGATAGCGATGTCAACTGGTTCGTTTTCTTTAACCTTAACTGCAGGCATGAAATCTCCTTGATTAGGATGAGATATAAAGGCATTAGTTTGGCTGTGTATTAGTATTTAGCCGTAATATCTCAAGATTATCGGCATCAGCTCAAACTAGGATAGTCTTGCGCACTAGCACAAGGGCGCCTATTTTAATCAAAAATTGCAGTAAAGTCAAAGGCTTTAGCGTATTTATACATAATGAAGGCTTAAATAGAGGTCAAATAATAGACAATAAAATTTAACGACGGCGTATATAGATAGTGAGAATTAACTTAAGGCGTGAGTGTTAATACTTTTAATAATCTTTTAACAAATAATCAATAAATTGTGGACAAAACAGCTGTTTAGCAATAACGGCTTATAGGGAGTCTATGGTATCCTATACTCAGTCTGTCGCTCATATTTAAGCTGCTTTAAATTTCAAGATTTAGCTGTTGAAACTAGACGCTTAAAAAGATGCCGAGACAGACGTTACAAGGCTTTTATAGCTATTATTTTGAGGATCTTTGAATGAAAAATGGCATGAAGAAAACAGCGATTGGTACCGCATTATGGGCGACATTGTTTCTGACGATGGGCGTCAGCTTAAGTGCTTGTAGCACTGACAAAGAAGAGGCGGGCGCTGAATCAGGTGAAGTCTTAGCAAAAGATAAAGTCGATGAAGCTTCAGAACTTGCACGTGCAAATGCACCTGAAGCAGAAGATATGGACTTCCCAGAAACAGCACCGATGCCTGCTGCTGACACGGCAGAAGGGACAGAAGAAGGCGCTGCGGGTACTGAAGCTGCGACTGCAGAAGATGGCGCAGCGACGGATACGGCAGGAAACACAGCTACTGCAAGTGCTGATACAGAAGCGGCTTCTACTGCTAATACAGAAACGACGGATACCGATGCGGCTGCTACGACTACTGAGCCTGCAACAAATTAATAGCAGTGGCCAAAAGTGAGTAAGTAAGCGCGTACTCAGTTCATAATATCGATTCATCACTGCCAGCTACTATTACTATTATTACTACTAATATGCCAGCAATGACATTGAGGTTTACATCAACAATCTATAGATGAGGGAATAACTATGACTATGCAGCAAAATACAATAAAGAAAAAATCCGTCGCTAAATTGGCGCTCACAAGCCTAAGCTTGAGTGCACTTTTGGCACTCAGTGCTTGTAGTGGCGGCGACAATACTGCAGCTGAAGAGCCAGCTGCTACCAATGAAACTGAAGCAGTGGCGGTAGAGCCTGAAGCGCCTGCTACAGAAACAGAAGTAGTCACCCCTGAGCCTGCGGTAGAAGCAGAAGCAGAGCCTACGGAAGTGCCAGTTGTAGAAGCAGAACCTGAAGCAGCTGCTGAGCCTGAAGTATTGGCCGCCGACGCTGGGGCGCAGCTGTACGAAAAACAGTGTAAAGTTTGCCATGAAAATGGTTTGCTTGAAGCACCGAAATTTGGTGATAAAGAAGCGTGGGCACCGCGCCTTGCTAAAGACATAGAAACGCTACACATGCATTCTGCCAAAGGCTTTAATAAAATGCCGGCACAAGCGGTTGGAGACGTCACGGAAGCACAAGTTCATGCCGCCGTTGATTATATGGTTGCTGCCGCTCGCTAATATTACTTATTGAAATTTGCTAGAATGACCGCCATTGTAAGCTAACAGTGGCGGTTTTTTATTAATGCTACAAAGCAAATATAAAGGCACATAGATGAAAGTATTGGGTTTAGAGACCTCCTGCGATGAGACGGGTCTGGCGATTTTCGATAGCGAGCAGATAGATAGCGATAATAAAGGCTTGCTTGGGCAAGTGCTGTATTCACAGATAGAGCTGCACGCGCTTTATGGCGGAGTGGTGCCTGAGCTTGCCAGCCGCGACCATATTCGTAAGCTAGTGCCGTTATTTAACGAATTGCTAGAGCAGTGCGATATTACTAAAGATGAGATTGATGCCATTGCTTATACCAAAGGCCCAGGACTTATCGGCGCGCTGATGACGGGTGCCTTATTTGGGCGCAGCTTGGCTTATGGACTGGACGTGCCAGCAATTGGCGTTCATCATATGGAGGGTCACCTCTTAGCCCCTTTGATGGGCGCTAATCCACCAACGTTTCCATTTGTGTCGTTATTGGTTTCTGGCGGTCATACTTTACTGATTGCCGCATACGGTATCGGGCAATATGAAATCCTCGGTGAGTCTATAGATGACGCAGCGGGTGAGTGTTTTGATAAAGCGGCTAAAATGTTAGGTTTGCCATACCCTGGTGGACCAAATATTGCCAAATTAGCAGAAAATGGCGATCAAAATGCCTATGACTTACCGCGCCCGATGTTACATCGCGGTTTAGACTTTTCCTTTAGCGGTATGAAAACGGCGGTGCATAATCTTATCAAGGACACGGATGGCTCTGACAGCGATCCAAAAGTGCGTGCCGATATTGCGGCAAGCTTTCAACATGCGGTAGTTGATACGCTAGTAAAAAAATGCGTTAAAGCACTCAAACAAGCCGAGATGAACCGCTTGGTCATAGCGGGCGGCGTCAGTGCCAATAGCCATTTGCGTGAGACATTAGAGCGTGAGCTTGCTAAAATTAATGCTAGCGTTCATTATGCGCCGCCAGCCTTATGTACCGATAATGGGGCGATGATAGCTTATGCCGGTTACGAGCGTTTGCAAGCCGGTCAAGCAGATGACTTGGCTGTTAGCTGCGTCCCGCGTTGGCCAATGACCGAGCTGCCTGCGCTATTATAAATGCTAAATGCTAAATGCTAAATACTAAATGCTATAAGCTATCTTATACTTAACCTATTAAACTTTATCTTACTCAAGGATAGCTTATGCAGTGGCTTGCGATTGGACTAGGTGCTGCCATTGGTGCTTGCCTGCGCGGCTGGTTGGCGCGTTTTAATCCGCTGCATAGCTGGATACCGCTCGGTACGCTTGGCGCCAATGTCTTAGGTGGACTTTTAATAGGATTAGCATTAGTTTGGTTTGAGCGTATGGGTAGCGACTTGTCTCCTAATGTCAGGTTGTTTGTGATTACAGGTTTCTTGGGTGGACTGACGACTTTTAGTACTTTTAGCGCTGAAGTATTTACTTTTATTAATGAAGGGCGGTTGCTGGCAGGCTTAGGTCTGATTGGGCTACACGTAGGGCTGACATTACTGGCAACGGCAATTGGATTTTACTTCTTTAAATTGGTTTTGTAATAATAAAAATGTCGCAATAAAAAAGAGCCATATTAATTTTTAATACGGCTCTTTTTTAAACAACTTTTTAAAAAAAAGCACTAGCTATACCGGTTTTACAATCCTTTCTAATAAACTGGCGAACCCTTGCATATAAGCCATATCTTGGCTTGCGGTGCGCGTCGCCGCATAGAGCTGACAGTAGACGCCACTGCCTAACGGGCGCGAAACCACCCAACCTTTTTTCTCATACTCGCTTACCACCCAATCAGGTAATGCCGCCACCCCGCGCTCGCTAGCAACCAATTGAATTAGCATCGCCGTGAGCTCGGTGGTACGAATCGCTTTAAAATTGACATCTTCTGGGGTCATAAAATTAGCAATAATATCCAGGCGCTTAGCTTCCACTGGATAAGCAATCAAGGTTTCATCGACTAAGTCTTGGGCATGAATAAATGGTTGCTCAGCCAAGTCATGAGTCGGCGACAGCACCAAACGGCTTTCGTATTCAAACAAAGGCTGATAGCTGATACCTTCTATTGGTAAGTTACTGGTGGTAATCAATAAATCGATATCACCTTCTTGTAGTAAGTGATGCGGCTCAGGCTCAAAACCGGTGGCAAAATCTAGCTCGACATCTGACCATTCGCGGCGATAATGATTAAGAATCGGCATCAACCAATCAAAGCAACTATGACATTCAGACGCAAGGCGCAATCTGCCTGCCTGCCCATGTGCCAAGCGCTTTAAGTTGGCTTTGGTGCGCGTGACCTGCGGCATGATACTGTCTGCCAGCGCCAGTACCGTTTTGCCCGCTGGCGTAAAGGTCAGCGGACGCGTGCGTCGGTTGACCAAGCTAATATCGTAGTAATTTTCCAATTCTTTTAACTGATGCGAGACTGCAGAGGCGGTGACATGCAGCTCATCGGCAGCAGCGGCTAATGAGCCATGGGCTCGCAGCGCAGTTAGTGTATTAAGATGACGGAGCTCTAGCATAAAATAACCTAACCACTGACGTTAAAGAAATAGGAAAATAGGTGTTTAGAATCTTGAAAAATTATAGGCGCTTTTTGCCTAAAATTACATTGCCATTATTTTACCGTAAAAATTAAAACTAGCGCCGACGCAGCAGCAATTGCGAGATAACCACCAAAACTAATGAAGCGACCAATAAAATGGTCCCAATAGCATTGACCTCAGGTTTAAGTCCCACGCGCACCATAGAATAAATACGGAGCGGTAAAATCTCATAGCTAGGGCCAGTAACAAAGGTCGATACCACCACATCATCAAGCGATAAGGTAAAGGCAAGTAACCAGCCAGCCATCACCGCTGGGAAAATAACTGGAATCAACACCGTACGTACCATTGTTGATTCGCTAGCACCCAAATCTCGCGCTGCTTCCATTAAACGCTCGTCTAAACTGCTTAAACGCGCAAAGACAGTGATAACGACAAACGGCAAGCAAAAGGTAATATGAGCTAGTAACAGCGAGACAAAACCGAGCTGCAGGCCGATTAATAAAAACAGCGCCAATAGCGATATCGCTAACACAATCTCAGGCGACATCATTAGCACAAATAATAGGCCGTTTAGTAGCCCTTTACCGCGAAAGTCATAACGATGTAGCGCAAGAGCAGTCAAGGTGCCGATAACGGTCGAAACCGTGGCGGCAACCAAGCCTAAAACAATAGAATGCCAAAAGGCATCAAGCATTGCCTGATTATTCAGTAGCGACTCGTACCACTTTAAACTAAAGCCGCCCCAGTTATAACCGATTTTTGATTTATTAAATGACATCACCACCAAAACGATGATGGGCAGATATAATAAAATATAAATCAGACCGAGATAGCCTTTGGCGGCGATACTGCCGATACTAGTTGGCTTGATAGGTCGCTTGATAGAACGTTTGGTTTTTATGGGTGAGCTATTGATTGACGAGTTATTAGATGAATTACCAGACATTAAGCCACCTCGTTAAAGTCAGTCTTGCCAATACGGCGGCTACTGGCGCGATACGCGAGTAATAATACTGCCATGGCTAGGGTCAATAGTACACTGGCAGCAGCGCCAAATGGCCAGTCACGCGCGTCTAAAAACTGGTTTTTGATAATATTACCCACGAGTAAGTTGCGCGAGCCGCCCAAGATATCGGCGACATAAAACATCCCCATCGCTGGTAATAATACCAACAGCACTCCGGAGATAATCCCGGGTGTCGTTAATGGTAATACCACATGCCAAAATGTCTGTCGCTTTGAAGCACCCAAATCTTGCGAAGCGAGCAGCATATCATTGCGCAAATCACTGAATACTGCATACAGCGGCAGCACCATAAACGGAAATAACAAATAGGTTAAACCGGCAATGACCGCGCCTTGGGTATATAAAATATCTATGGGCGCATCGATAATACCGATGGCTAATAAGGATTTGTTAATCAAACCATTACTGGCAAATAATAGTTTTAGCGCATAAGTCCGCACCAAAGAGTTGGTCCAAAATGGCAATATCAGCATAAGCATCAACAGTGGCTGCCAGCGTTTATCCACTCGAGAAACAAACCAAGCAAACGGGTAGCCAAGTAATAAGCAAATGACTGTGGTAATGCCCGCCATCCATAATGAATGGACAAAGACATCAAAATAAAGCGGGTCAATCATGCGCACGTAACTGTCGAGAGTGACCGGCAAACTAATAAAAGCGGTGCTATCACGCGTTAAAAAGCTGACGGCAATCACCAGTATATTTGGCAATAGCGCAAAGATAAGCAGCCAACCCCAAATTAGCCATAGCGTGGCAGTACGAAAAGGGCTTTTATTGCTCAAGTTTTTATGACTTGCTTTTTTATTGCCTACGTTAGGACGCGCCATTAGCTGATATCCTTTTGGTCAGCTAATTTGCTCGGGCTATTATTTAGCCCGTTATCAATGCTGCTAGCAAGCGTATCATCTTGTTCTTCTGGCAACACCCATTCCCAGCCATCGACCCATGACACTTTAACGCCTTCGTTAAGCTTATAATCAAAACTTGGGTCGTCTTCATCGAAGAACTCCGAGGCTTTAATAATATGGCCGTTGGTTAGCTCAATAATAGAGTCTAAGGTACTGCCTTTATAATTACTTTCAATCACCCGCCCAAGTAAACCACCATGTTCTTTATCATTTGGGTCATAAATACGCAAATCTTCAGGGCGCAATAGTAAATTAACAATATCTCCAACTTGTACGTCATTGGCAAAGTTGGGGCGGCGCAAATTACGTAAAGTAATCGGGCCTTCCTGCGCTTGCGCTTCGCAGACCTCGACCTCAATACGGCCATTGGTCACGCGCCCATCACGATCGGCTTGTTCAGGATAAACGCCTTTAACTTCCGCTTTAAATAAATTGGTCTCACCGATAAATTTGGCGGTAAAGAGATTGGCAGGGGTTTCATAAATCTCAATCGGTGTGCCAATTTGCTGAAATCTGCCGTCTTTCATTACCGCAATACGATCCGACATCGACAGCGCTTCTTCTTGATCGTGGGTGACAAAGACAAAGGTAATGCCAAGCTCGCGCTGCAGACGTTTAAGCTCAGATTGCATTTGCAGGCGCAATTTATGGTCGAGCGCTGATAATGGCTCATCGAGCAATAATAGTTTAGGACGATTAATCACCGCACGTGCAATCGCCACGCGTTGCTGCTGACCACCAGATAAATCTTGCGGTCGGCGATTGGCAAGGTGTTCAAGTTGTACCATCGCCAGCATCTCACGTACCCGCGTTTGAATCTCATCTTTCGGCACTTTTTTTAATTTAAGTCCGTAAGCGACGTTTTGTGCCACCGTCATATGCGGAAATAACGCATATTGCTGAAACACGGTATTGACCGGACGCTTATCCGCTGGCAAGCCTGCCATTTGCATCCCATCAAGATAAATCGCCCCTGCATTTGGCTGCTCAAAACCCGCAATTAAGCGTAGCAAGGTCGTCTTACCGCAGCCTGATGGCCCAAGCAAGGTTATAAACTCGCCATGCTGAATATCAAGGTTGATATCCTTTAATACTTCGGTTTGATCATAAATTTTTTGGAGACCAGTCAGCTGCAGCAGCGCCTTGTCAGTAGTGGGCGACACCGGTGCGGTTTGCAGGTTTACATTTGATTCGGTCATAAGGTTGATTCCTAAAACACCAAATGCGCAGCAGCGCTAAAATACTAGTGACTGGCAGCAATTTGCATGTTGTTAAGTCTGGCGATAAGCGTTGGCTATATATGGAGTATGGTTGCTGCGTATTATAACAAACCCTTGTTATAAGTCAGTGCAAGTTCGTTATCGGTTGGTTTAGGTTGTTAAAAAAAGAATGAGCAAAATACGTGGCTGCAAATTTCTTGTCTTGCAATGCTTTGACTTGCGATGCTGCCATCTTACAATAAAGAATTTTTACCGTTTTTTTGCCTTGCTTGCGCTACAATAATTTTGTGTATGCTACATACAAGGATATTTGCAATAGCAAACGGCTAACTTTAAGAGATAAGCTTAAAAGATAAGCATAGCTGAAAGCTGTATCTTAAAGTAGAAAACAGAATGCTAGCGCAATTTATAATTTAAACCATTTTGATAAACAAGGACCCCTTATGCCTAACAGTAACCGCCCAAAAACTGGACAAGAAGCACTGGCACTACTCAAAGAAGGAAATGTACGCTACGTAGAAAGTCTGACCAGCACTGACCCTTGCATGCAAAAACGTCCCGAGCTGATCAGCGATCAAGATCCGTTAGCAATTATTTTGGGTTGCTCGGACGCCCGCGTTCCGGTTGAGATTGTGTTTGACCAAGGTTTGGGCGATTTGTTTGTCATACGCGTGGCAGGTAATGTGGTTGCGCCATCGCAAATCGGCTCGATTGAATTTGCGGCGGAAAAATTTGGCACCAAACTGGTGGTAGTGCTTGGGCATTCGCATTGCGGCGCGGTCACTGCTTGTGTCGATGCGCTGATCAATCCTGAGCAAAACTATTCGCCGAATCTACAGTCAATCGTCGATCGTATCCGCCCAAGTGTCTATAACTTACATGAGCTGGCAACGGCCAATGGTCAAGACGTCGATGCAGATGAACTGGTCGATCGCTCTATTCGTGCCAATGTGCGCATGTCGGTTAGCCAATTAAAGCATGGTTCGCGCGCGCTAGAAGATTTAACCAGTAGCGGTCAGCTACTCGTCGTTGGCGCTGAATACAATTTAGAGACTGGAAAAGTACGCTTTTTAGATACTTAATAGCTATTTATCATTAAACGTTCGGAATGGTGGCTACGATTTAATTTTGAAGGTACCCGTTATCAATGATTTATAATGGATAAATGACGATTAAAATACTTAGATATTGGAAAGATTATGACGGATTTAACAAATTTAGATGCTAATAAAAACAGTATCGCTCAGCCTGAGAACAGCGTAAAAGCAGAAGGCGTGCAGCCAATTTCAGCGCAGACAGCAGGTTATACCTTTAACCACACCATGCTACGCGTCAAAGACCCAGCTAAATCATTGGCCTTTTATACGGGTGTTTTAGGCATGACGTTATTGGCAGTAAAAAAATTCCCTGCGATGGGGTTTGATTTATATTTTTTAGCCAAGTTAACTGAGAGCGAGCGGGAAAATTTGCCAGCGGGTGATGATTTAGAAATTTTCGCCTTCCGTCAGCGAGGTATTTTAGAGCTGACCCATAACTATGGCACCGAAACCCAAGCGGACTTTAGTTACCATGATGGCAATGGTGAACCACAAGGCTTTGGTCATATCTGCTTTAGTGTACCAAGCCTTGACGAAGCGGTTGCTTGGTTTGATCAAAACAACGTTGAGTTTAAAAAACGTCCAGAAGACGGCAGTATGAAAAATATCGCCTTTATCAAAGACGTTGACGGTTACTGGATTGAAATCGTCCAAGCCGACTTAATGGGTTAAATAAGTCACTCTTTAACCAATAAAAAAGCCGCTATATTAACAATAGCGGCTTTTTTGTATCTGAAAGCGAATACTCGTTAGTCTTTTTTCACTTTAAAATCGGTATGGCATGATTTACAGCTGTCACCAACTTGTCCAAGCGCAGGCAAAACTTGATCGACACTGGTTGCCGTTTGTGCCGCCGCATTCAAGTTAGCAGTGGCTTTTTGGAAGTCATCTGCCTCAGCACGGAAACCATCAACGTTGCTCCAAACCGCTTCTGTGGCATTACCTGCGGCTTCTTGGTTTTCAAAGTGGCTCCAAGGATTGGCAGAGTCTTTTGCTAAAAATGCCGCTTGTTCTTTAAAGACTTCGGCATCAAAGGTATCAGGCGCTTCAGCCATATCACCCATGATACCCATCGCATCGCCCCAGCTTTTCATGGTGTCTTGACGCGCTTTGACGTCAGGATCAACTGGCGTACTACAAGCTGTTAGACCTAAGGCGGCTGCTATCAACGTTACGCCGACGATAGACTTGAATGATTTATTATTAGAAACCTGTGCCATCTGTATTGCTCCTTTATACGTGGCTAATAAAAAGGTGCCGAAGCACTTGCGTGCTCGCCACCTGTTATATTGCTACTATGAATTGAATATTATGTGGTTGTTCTAAATGTTAAAGACAGCTAAGTTCTGGTCTTTTACCATATAGCCTTTTCAACCTACAAAGCTGTAAATCTATAACGCTTTAAACCCATACTGCTATTAATTAAACCTCAACAAGCTAAAATAAAGTAGGATAATAAAGTACCTTTTTGTAATGTCATTTTTGTAATGGCATTTTAATCAGCTATGAATGTTCGCCAAAGCGCGTTTTATAAGCTAAAAGTCAAAATGCCCTGTTTAACAGTTTAGCTGCTCTTAGGCTGCTCTCAAATAAAAAATAGTAAATAATAAAGGTCAGCAGTAACGCTGACCTTGATAGTGTTTTTCTGAAATTTTAAAGAGAGCAAATAGGCTGTTTATCCAAGAACCAAAACGCTGTCTGCGGCTTATTATGCCAATGAAGACTATAAAGTCAACCAATCACGCGGTTTTAGATAAAAATCGGTCAATTCAAACTCAGGCGTCCCGGGGGCAGGTTCAAAGCGATAATGCCAGCTAGCAAGCGGCGGCATACTGACTAAGATGGACTCAATGCGTCCATTACTTTGTAGTCCAAATAGAGTGCCACGGTCATAAACAAGGTTGTATTCGACGTAGCGTCCGCGGCGATAAAGCTGAAATTCACGTTGTGCTTCGGTATAAGAGGTGTTTTTACGCTGCTCAAAAATTGGCAATATACCTTCAAGATAACCATTACCGACCGCTTGCATAAATTCAAAGCAAGTCTCAAAATCCCAACCACGGCTCTCGGTATTGACGTCGTCATAAAATAGGCCGCCGATACCGCGCTGCTCATCGCGATGGCGCAGATGGAAGTACTCGTCACACCACTGCTTAAAGTCAGGATAGACGCTGTCGCCAAACGGCGCGCACAGGTCGTGACAAACCTGATGCCAATGTACGCAGTCGGCAAGCACCGGATAAAACGGCGTCAAATCAAAACCGCCACCAAACCACCAAATAGGCTCTTCGCCCTCGGCTTCAGCAACGAATAAACGCACGTTGGCATGGCTGGTTGGCACATTGGGGTTTTTAGGATGCACGACCAATGAAACGCCCATCGCCTGCGCTTTACGGCCAGCGATATCAGGATGCCGCGCGGTTGCGGAAGCGGGCAGGTTATGCACATGAATATGGCTAAACATCACGCCCGCTTTTTCGATGACTTCACCACCTGCGAGCACGCAAGAACGGCCGCCGCCGCCCTCAGGACGTTCCCAATCGTCAGGTACAAAGGTTGTCGGCTTATCATTGCTGCTGCCGTCACGTTCTTGCGACTCTAACGCTTGGCAGATACGCGCTTGCAAATCCACCAAAAACTCACGCACGCGCGTGATGTCATTGTGGGTTGGCGTCACGGCAGAATTGGTCTCTGGCAAATTGTCATGATTGTCTATATTTGGTATGGTCATAAAATATCTAATTATTTACTATTTATTAAGGTGTAAGGCGGTATTGAAATCTTTATCGAGCAGATGGCCCATGCGGTCGCGTTTGGTCGCGAGATACTCAGCATTCATATCGTTCACCCCAACCAATAACGGCACGCGCTCGACGACATTAATACCATGCTCGGTTAAGTAAGCCACTTTATCGGGATTATTGGTAATCAGGCGCACGCTATCGACGCCGACATGAGCAAGCATCGGCCCGCACATATCATAAACGCGCGCATCTGCTGGTAATCCCAACATAAGATTGGCATCTAACGTATCATGCCCTTGATCTTGCAAGGCATAAGCACGGATTTTATTGGTCAAGCCAATGCCGCGTCCTTCTTGACGCAAGTATAATATCGCCCCGCAGCCGGTTTCTTGTATCGCCTGCATCGCGGTATTAAGCTGGGGACCGCAGTCACATTTTAATGAGCTAAAAGCGTCACCCGTCAAGCATTCCGAATGAATACGAATGAGCGGTATGGGCGCTTCTTTTGGCGCATCGCTGTCTTGATTAAATGCCGTGCCTTGCTGATTTAAAACGTCAGTTTGCTTGGCCACAGGTAAACCGACAGTAAGCATCACATGCTCTTGACCGTCCGCATTTTCAAAGATATGAATATCAAACTCGCCGTGACGAGTCGGTAGTTTGGCATTGGTGATAAATTGATATGACATTAATGTCCTGCATAAGCCGATCATCGTGACGCTAGCGGTCGGTTAAAGTTTTATAATAATAAAGGTGTGACATAAGCGCTGCTAACTAAAATAGCATACGAAAGCTGTTTGGTGGAAATACACACAAAGTTCACAGACGGCGCACGATGATTAAAGCGACAATTAAAAATAAATGCTATTATGCCATACTATTTTGACGGATACAGTGACAAGTCTTAGCCCTTGCATTACTATGTCGTCACTGTCGCCCGATATGCGCCCAATATGAAAGCAAAATTAGCAGGCGCTATAGTGTTTTATATGAGGACATAGTCTCATTTTAAAATGCCTATAAAATTGAAAGTTTGTTTTATTTTAAATCGTTATTTACAGCTATTTTAAGCGCTGTATCAATAAACATATAGTCGATGACATTTGTTGATTTATAATGTCCGCACTATTATTAACGCCACTTAGATGCTGGCTAGTGATAGCCCGTATCTAAGGTAGCATCTTGTTAGCAGATTGGTAGGTATCGTACGTTTTATGCAGCAGTCACCTCATTCCCCACAGTCTAAGTCATCATCTGCGTCAGCCATTGATTCTGCTGCATCGCTATCGCACCTGCAAAAAACTTATGCAGTCATTCCACGTGAGCGTCCGCATACGCCGCTACTTGATACAGTAGACGCTCCGATTGATTTAAAAGCGTTTAGCGAAAGTCAGCTCATTACTTTAGCCGATGAGCTACGGCTTTTTCTGCTTTATTCAGCCGGGCAAAGCGGTGGCCATTTCGGGGCCAATTTAGGCGTCATTGAGTTGACCATTGCCCTGCATTATCTGTTAGATGCGCCGCAAGATCAGATTGTTTGGGACGTCGGTCATCAGGCCTATGCCCATAAAGTGTTGACAGGACGCCGTGAAAAGCTTGGAACTATTCGCGCAAAAGATGGCTTGACCGCTTTTCCAGAGCGCGCTGAGTCGGTTTACGACACTTTTGGCGTTGGGCATTCATCGACGTCTATTTCAGCGGGTCTTGGCATGAGCCTGGCGCTACGCTATCAAGGCCGCGCGCAAACCGTTGCCTGTATTATAGGTGATGGCGCAATGACCGGCGGCATGGCGTTTGAAGCGATGAATGACGCCGTCCAACAAGATGCGGATTTGCTGGTCATTTTAAACGACAACGACATGTCGATATCTTGCTCGATTGGTGGTTTTTCACGGCATTTAGCGACATTGTGGGAGTCAGGCTATCAGGTTGATATCTCTGATGCTGGCGAGCCGATATTATGCCAGCGTCCTGACATGCAAGCCTACGACCGCCGTAAACGTCATAACGAGCTGCGCGATGTGCCGCAATTAGAAGACAATCTATTTAAAGCCATTGGTTTTACTTATTTCGGTCCGTTTGATGGCCACAATATCCCTGAGCTACTGCGCGTACTATCGCTTGCCAAGCAATTAAAAGGCCCAGTATTGGTGCATATCTATACCACCAAAGGTAAAGGGTTTGCGCCTGCTGAATTAGATCCAGTTGGCTATCATGCTATCAGTAGATTGCCTGCTGAAGATAGCGAGAAGAAAGCCCCAACCGATAGCTTAGCATCGAGTACACCGCTATTAAAATACTCGCAAGTCTTTGGTCAGTTCTTATGTGATAAAGCTGCTACTGACGAGAAATTGCTTGCGATTACCCCAGCCATGGAAGAAGGCTCGGGCATGATTGAGTTTGCCCGTCAATTTCCCAATCGTTTTTTTGATGTAGCGATTGCTGAACAACACGCGGTAACGTTAGCAGGCGGCATGGCAACCCAAGGTGTCAAGCCAATCGTCGGCATCTATTCAACCTTTTTGCAGCGTGGCTACGATCAGCTAATTCATGATGTGGCGCTACAAAATCTTGATGTGATGTTTGCTATTGATCGCGCCGGTCTAGTCGGTGAAGATGGTGCTACTCATGCCGGCGTGTTCGACTTTGCCTTTTTACGCTGCGTGCCGAATATGCTGATAGCCGCGCCAAAAGATGAAAACGAATGTTATCACTTGCTCAATACTTGCTATGAATATCAAGGCTGTACGGCTGTGCGCTATCCGCGCGGGGCTGGCGTTGGCGCGACGATTACCCAGCCCGCACAGGTTTTTTCCATTGGTAAAGCGGTAGTAGAGTCAGTTTTAGGTCAAGATAACGCACCTAATAAGTTGGCATTATTAGCCTTTGGTACCATGGTTGCGACGGCTCAGCAAGCGGCAGAAAGCTTGATTAACGATAATATAAACTCAAACTGCCAAGTACATGTGGTGAATATGCGCTGGGTAAAACCTTTAGATACGCACTTGCTTGACAGCTTAATCAAGCAAGGCGTTACCCATATCGCCACTTTGGAAGAGCATACAGTTATGGGCGGCGCGGGCAGTGCAGTAAATGAATATTTACTTAACGAATCAATAGCGTTTAAAAATAGCCGTCCAGTAATCTGTAATATCGGTATTCCTGATCGCTTTATTGCTCATGGTTCACCAGCAGAGCAAATGGCTGATTGTGGTCTGGATGTTGCAGGGGTCGTGAGCCAGCTGCAGCAATTGCTAAAATAAAACCCTATCGCTCAAAAAAAATTGCTAAAATAGCGGATTGAAAAATAAAGCATTTTTGTTTAAACCTCGCCTACTTGCCGTAGGTGTGAATTATTTGACAACTTGGGCGGCACTACTGCTGGCAATCATTTATTTGGTTCGCTAGGCGGCGATGGTTTTCATGAGTTATTAATCCGATTTAATTTTAAGCGGCTTTTATTTTTCGTACATTTTATCAGTCCTATCTTTTAAGTAGTATTCATTCATCAAGCAAATAGGTAATTTATGGAACCCATGGTCGTCATCGCAGCGCGTGCTGCTGAAAAAGTTGGTAAAGAGATTTTATATGCGCATCAAAACCGCCACAAAATCGAGCTAGATATTGAGTCAAAAGGGCTTGATGGTTTAGTGACGCGCATTGATCGTTTCAGTGAAGAGCTGACGATCGAGACCCTAAAAGCCAGCTATCCAAATCACTCGTTTTTGGGTGAAGAGTTTGGTATGCAAGAAGGTCGCGGTGAAGATGCGGATTGGTGCTGGATTATTGATCCGCTAGATGGCACTAAAAACTTCGTCCATGGCGTACCGCAATTTTGTGTCTCTATTGCCGTGCAGCATAAAGGCGTGACCCAGCATGGCGTCATCTATGACCCTGTGCGTGATGAGATGTTCTCTGCTAGCCGTGGTAAAGGCGCGCGTTTAAACAATCGCCGTATGCAAGTGAGCGAGCGTAAAACCATTGATGGTGGTCTATTTACCACCGGTCATCCGCTTGAGCGTAAACGCAATGGCGAAGTCATCTCTTATGCCAAGCAGCATTTTGAAAGCTTACAAAAAATCTCTGAAGCGGGCGGTCAAATTCGTCGTTTAGGCTCAGCCGCCCTTGATTTATGCTATGTCGCCGCTGGTCGATTTGACGGTTATTTTGAGATGTCTATCAAGCCGTGGGATATCGCCGCCGGTGAGCTTATTGTCACCGAAGCACGCGGTGTGGTCGTTGACCATACAGGCGCACACAACTCAATGACATCAGGCTCTATCTTTGCTTGTAACGTCAAATTACTAAAACCGTTAATGCAAGTAGTTGTCCCAACCTGGGGCGATATTTTGTAGTTTTGATTTATTAAAGATTTAGAAAATTGATATTGAAAAAGCTGGTTCCATTATGGCGCCAGCTTTTTTGTTTTGCCATTTTTCTTGTCACTACTTTTATCTGTCACCGTAATGCCTTGAAATTCAAGCTCTTTACTGGTTCGCTCTAACAGCTGCAGCTCCTCTTCTATGAGGACGAGCATATCTTGTACATGCGGTAGAGCTTTGCTGCAAGCGGTGATGCCAAATTCAATCTTATCCAAATAGCTGGCGAGAGTGATATTCATCGCTTGTCCATTAAATACAATCGATGCCGGATACAAAGATTGCAGCCGCGCGCCGTTCCAATACAGCGGCTTTTCTGACCCAGGGACGTTGGAGATAATCAGGTTAAAGGCCTGTTTTTTCGGGAACAGCCCAGTTGCCAAATTGATGCCTTCCCACGCATAAGAAATCACACTGTAATTGATAACCTGCGCTTGATTCATACGGCGGAAACGGCGTTTGCCATTATTCATACTGCGATGAATCAGCTCGATACGACTGAGTGGATCGTCTAAATGCGTGCCCAAATTGGCAAGAACAAATGACAACTGGTTGCCCGCCACGCTGTTATCGGTACGTAATGACATGGGTACAAAAGCAATCAAAGGCTTACTTGGTAGCGCATCTATCGACAGGAGATAACGGCGAATAGCGCCAGCACAAACGGCAAGCACCACATCGTTTTTACTGATATTTAAACGCTCAGCGATATCATTAAAGCGCTGTATCTCATAGGACTGTGCGGCGATACGCCGCGAGGCTGAAATGCGTTTATTAAGCACACTCATCGGCGCGGCAAAGGTACTGACATAACTGTCATCACCGAAGTTTTTTAAGTTATCGAGCAATTCTGTAAATACCGGTTTAATGGTCGATATTTGCTCTTTGATAATGCGCCGCGCCGAACGCTCTTTTGGCAAAATCGCATCGACTTGGTTACGGTGGCGCGCCATTAATGACCAAATCGGTAGCGTCACCGGTTCGGTTGGTGATTGTGATAAGGATTTTTTGACCAAGCGCATGGCAGCGATGCCATCAACGAGCGAATGATGGATTTTAAAATATAAGGCAAAACGTTCAGGCGCGCCTTCGCTTTCTGGCTGAATTCCTTCAATAACGTGACATTCCCATAGCGGCATTGCCCGATCTAGCAGGCGACCATGCTCTCTTGATACGTACATCAAAAGCTCGCGTACACGCGCGGGCTGTGGTAGCGCTACATGGTGCAAGTGATGCTCAACATCAAAGTGTTTGTCTTTTTTCCAGAATATCAAATGCTCAAGCACTTGGTTAAAAGGAAAGGTCGGCGGCACATCAGAGTGTTGCATCTGCTTGACCAATTGACAAACAAAACTGCTATCCGCATTTTCTGGCAATTCGAATAAAAATAGACCCCCAACATGCATGGGTTGTTTACGCGACTCAAGAAGTAAGAACAACTGGTCGACTGCTGTGAGAAGTCGCATAATAAATCCTTTTATGACGATGAATGAAAAATGACAATAAAATAAATAGGTATTCAGTTAAACAAAGATAAAGCATAACAAGGATAAGGCATTTAGCAAAAACGATTAAAAACCTAAAAGTAGTCACAAAAATATCTTAATATAAAAATCATGGGTCACGGGAATTTTATTATTCTTAGATTAACACATGAAGTGCAATACCAAATGTGAGGTGAAAAAAAGACCTAGATGCGCTAGCATCAAAGTTTTTATCCACCGACCAAAGTGAGATTGCAACCATGAGCTATACACATCTAAGCCTAGGTGAACGATACCAGATTTATGCCCTAATAGGGGCAAAACATAGTATTAATTTCATAGCTCGAGAGTTAAACAGAAGTCCCAGTACCATATCAAGAGAGCTTAGGCGTAATAAAAGCCTACGCGGTTACCAAGCAAAGCATGCTAATAACAAGGCTTGTGATAGACGGGCTAACAACGCCACAACTATTGTGGCTGACATCTGGGCATGGGTGACAGACAAGCTAAAAGAGAACTGGAGTCCTGAGCAAATATCTGGCGTTCATGCTGGTATCAGTCATATGAGCATTTATCGCTATATTTGGCGTGATAAGAGGCAAGGCGGCACATTGTGGCAGTGTCTCAGACGTAAAGCCAAACCATACCGGCAGCGTCTAACCGCTGAGACTCGAGGCCGTATCAATGACAGAGTCTCGATTCATGAGCGCCCTTGTATTGTTGAAGAACGCTCACGTATTGGAGATTGGGAAGCGGATACCGTTATCGGTCAGCATCACAAGCAAGCGATTGTCACGCTCGTTGAACGTAAAACAGGGCTACTGAAGATGAAGCGTGTGGGTCATAAAACAGCACAGCAAGTATCAGAGGCAATGATAGAACTCTTAGCGCCAGTGAGTTTGCAGGTTAAGACCATTACCTCTGATAATGGTAAAGAGTTTGCTCAGCATAAGAAGGTGAAACAAAAGCTCTTTAGCCCTTTCTTCTTTGCCGATGCTTATGCGTCATGGCAGCGAGGAACCAACGAAAATACCAACGGCTTGATCAGAGAGTATCTGCCTAAAGGCTGTGACTTTAGACAAGTCTCTGATAATGAAATACAGGACATTGAGAACAAACTAAACAACAGACCAAGAAAACGCTTAGGGTTTAAAACGCCTATGCAGGCGTTCTATAATATTAATTAGCGTTGCACTTGGTGTGTTAATCTAAGATTTAATTATCCCATAACCCATATTTTTAGCGGTTTTAGCTTATGAAATTAAGCAAATTATAGGTTGAGCTTTAAAAGCTTAAGACTAAAAAATATAAGCTAAAAAACTACTGAAAAAAGTAGCCAGTCTGCGGTGAGCTAGCAATGGCCATTTTACGCATCGGCATACGACCTGCTAAGAACGCCTGACGCCCTGCCCATATAGCATGTTTCATGGCCTGCGCCATCAACACGGGATTTTGTGCATTGGCAATCGCTGAGTTCATCAGCACGCCATCACAACCAAGCTCCATCGCAATCGCGGCATCAGAAGCGGTACCGACGCCAGCATCAACCAATACGGGTACTTTAGCATTTTCAATAATAAGGCTTAAGGTATGGCGATTAAGCAAACCAAGACCAGAACCAATCAAGCTACCAAGCGGCATGATCGCCACACAGCCCATGCTCTCTAATTCTTGAGCGACGATGGGGTCGTCAGAGGTATAAACCATGACTTCAAAACCATCATCGATTAGCACCTTGGCGGCTTTTAGAGTTTCCATCACGTTTGGATAAAGGGTTTTTTCATCGCCTAATACTTCTAGCTTCACCAGATTATGCCCGCCTAATAGCTCGCGAGCAAGCTTACACGTCCGAATCGCGGTTTCGGCATCAAAACAGCCTGCGGTATTGGGTAAGATGGTATATTTATCCGGTGAAATCACATCTAATAAATTTGGCTCATTGCTATTTTGACCAATATTGGTACGGCGAATAGCAACGGTGACAATCTCAGCTTCTGACGCGCCAATCGCCGCACCCGTCTCAGCCATGTCTTTATATTTACCAGTACCGACCAACAATCGAGAAGAGAATGTACGACTACCAACCGTAAAGGTATCATTCGATAAGGCATTTTGTGAAAATGATTGAACATTGGCAGGAGTATTTGCGGCTTGTGACATAAGGATAATCCTAATAGCGGGCTGACAAAAGTGACTAACGAGGTTATTAAGTTTGTTACTGTGTTTAATGAGAGTTTTTATTAAATAGTAGTAGAGGCAAAACGTAAATAGGCGTTATGTGGCCAAAGGCTTGCGATGTTAAATGCTAATAATATAACTGCTTTAAAAGCAAAGTCATAAATCCAAGCAAAGCCTTGCTACTTGCTTAAAACAAAATGTTATTATAACAAACTCATACGCGCTTACTGACAATCTTTACCAAAAACCGCGCAGAAAGCCTCTACTTCTAAAGTAGCGAGATGAATGCGTTATTGGTAGCAGTCCTTACTACCTATGGTATTATAATTAATAATCATACCACTTATTAACAACAAGCAGCGATGCCAAAGCAAATCCTAAAAGCCCATAAAGTCAGACTATATCCGACCATTGACCAGCAAGTATTCTTTGCCAAGTCATTCGGCTGTGTGCGCTTTATTTGGAATAAGATGCTTAGCGATAAGATTGAGCACTATAAAGAAACTAAAACAACCCTCAAAAACTACCCTGCTCAGTATAAAAAAGAGTTTGAGTGGCTACAAGAGGTCGATAGCCTGGCACTGTCTAAAGTTGAGCGTCATTTGCAAAAAGCCTATCAGTCGTTCTTTAAAAACGGCACAGGCTTTCCCAAGTTCAAGAAAAAAGGGCAACGCGATAGCTACATCACAAACAACCAAAAGGGCACAGTGGCGATCACAAACAACACCGTTAAACTGCCTAAGATTGGCCATATCTCCGCTAAATTCCCGAATAAAATAAACGGTTTGATTAAGAGCGCTACCATCAGTAGAACTCCATCAGGCAAATACTATGTCAGCTTATTGGTTAAAACCATTGCCACACCACTACCAAAAACACACTCTAACATCGGTATTGATTTAGGATTAATTGACTTCATCGTCTTATCGGACGGAACTAAAGTAGCTAATCCTAAGTTTTTATCGAAGTTGCAAGACAAATTAGCTCGCGCACAAAAGATTTTAGCCAAACGTAGAGCAATTGCCAAAGTTGCTAATCGCAAACTGAGTGACAGTCGTAATTATCAAAAGCAGAAATTTAAAGTTGCTAAAGTTTATGAGAAAATAACCAATAGCCGCACTGACTTTCTACACAAACTCTCATTTAATCTCATCAAAAACCACGATGTGATTGCCATAGAGGATTTAAACGTCAAGGGTATGGTTGAGAACCATAAACTCGCCAAAGCTATATCAGACAGTTCATGGTCAACATTCACCACCATGCTTGCTTATAAAGCGGAATGGTATGGCAAAACGCTTGTTAAAATAGACCGATGGTATCCATCCTCTAAAATCTGCTCAGGCTGCAACCACTTGTTGACCAAGGCTGAATTACCCTTGTCATTGCGATCATGGGATTGCCCTAGTTGTTTGCAAACCAATGATCGGGACATTAACGCCAGTATCAACATTCTCAATGAGGGTTTGAAACTGACCACACTCAAAACCGTCGGTGCGACGGAGTTAGCTTAGTCAATTTACCTAACCGCTGATACAGAATGCCGTAACAAGTATGAGTATTACCTAAGAAACCCTACCTCTAAGGTAGTGGGTAGTTCATCCAGTTTAACGATTTAGGCAGGCGGCTTTAAATAGTCAGGTCAGTAGTGTTTTTTGGCATGTATTAGATTGTGTTTTCAAGACTGTTTTCAAAGTTATTTTATAAGCTGTTTTTTAAGTTCTTTTTTAAATTAACCACTCACTAGGTCGTCTTTATGCTGCAGCTGCCGTACAGTTTTGCAAAACGCCATCAAATTTTGGCCATTCTTGCTATTGATCCTGAGTTGCCGCCGACCTTGGTGTTGACCAAAACTACGCCATTGTCCGCCATTAATGAGGCGGTGCGCTTTTTACAGCAGCAAGGCGTACGCGGTGTGCCAAATTATGAAAGTATCAGCATTGAAGATTTCGAAAAACGCATGAATGCTGCTTATGCGGGTAATACGGGTGAGTCGCAGCATATTGCCGCTGGGCTTGAAGACCATCCTGACCTCGATAGCTTGGCCGATAGCGTTCCTGAAACGGAAGATTTGATGGATCAACAAGACGATGCGCCGATTATTCGTCTGATTAATGCGTTGTTGTCTGAAGCGATTCGTCTAAATGCCTCAGATATCCATATTGAAACTTTTGAGAAACGGCTAGTGGTACGCTTTCGTGTCGATGGAGAGCTAAAAGAAATTATCACGCCAAAACGCCAATTGGCGCCGTTACTGGTCTCGCGTATCAAGGTGATGGCCAAACTGGATATCGCCGAAAAGCGTGTACCACAAGACGGTCGCATCAGTTTAAGACTGGCAGGCCGTGAGGTCGATGTACGGGTATCGACGCTGCCGTCAAGCTTTGGTGAGCGCGTGGTCATGCGTTTATTAGACAAGCAAGCGGGTCGTCTCAATATGACGTATCTTGGTCTATCTGATAATGACTATAGCGAGCTTAAGCGCTTAATCCATCGTCCACATGGCATTATCTTGGTGACTGGACCGACCGGTTCAGGTAAAACCACCACGCTATATTCGGCATTGACCGATTTAAATGACCAAACCCGCAATATTTTGACCGCCGAAGATCCGATTGAATTTCAGCTCGATGGTATTGGGCAAACGCAGGTGAGTAATAAAGTTGATATGACTTTTGCTAAGAGCCTGCGTGCCATGTTGCGACAAGATCCAGACGTGGTGATGGTAGGTGAGATTCGCGATTTAGAAACCGCTGAAATTGCCGTGCAAGCATCGTTGACAGGGCATTTGGTATTATCAACGCTACATACCAATACCGCCATCGGTGCGGTCACGCGTTTGCAGGATATGGGCGTAGAGCCATTTTTATTATCGTCCTCACTGATTGGTGTCGTCGCTCAGCGCTTGGTACGGACGTTATGCACACATTGTCATAGCTGGCAAGCTGCCGATAATGAACAAGCCAAATTATTTACTGAAATTGGTATTGCGGCAAATGCTAAAAATACGGCTACTGAAAAATTAAAAGAGAATATTATTAATTTGCCGAAACCAGTGGGCTGTGATAAATGTAATAATTCAGGCTTCAGAGGGCGGACGGCAATTTATGAAGTGATACCGATTGACGATACCTTGCGCCGGATGATTCATAGTAATACTGCCGAGTACGAGCTAGAAGAATACGCCCGTCAGCAAACGCCATCGATACGTGCTGATGGACTACGCAAAGTCATAGAGGGTCGGACGACGTTAGAAGAAGTGCTGCGGGTAACCAAAGAAAGCGCCCTAACTGATGACGCTATGATTGTATAAAAAAACGATAGTATAAAGAAAAACGATTGTATAAAGCAAAACGGTTATTGAGTCAAAAGTCGGTGCAATTGGCTCAATAACCGCTAATCAAAAAGTCAGTTTGGTTTATTTGTAATAGCGCTGCTATTTTGCGGCGATACATTCAATTTCAACACTTGCGCCCGCTGCCAGCTCTGCGACACCAAAAGCTGAGCGTACCGGATAAGGCTTAGCCAATTCTGCTTTATAGATTTTATTAAAGTCATCAAAGTCATCCATATCAGTCAGCATCGCCATACATTTGACGATGTCTGATTTTTGGTAGCCGTACTTTAACAAGGTTTCATGGATATTATCGAGCGCTTGTTTGGCTTCCGCTTTGACGCCGCCTTTGACCAATTTGCCGTCTTTAAAACCAATCTGTCCTGACATATAGAGCGTATCGCCGACCCGTACCGCTTCCGAAAACGGATAGTTACCGCCGTCGCCGAGAAATACTGGGCTAGATTTGGTAATGGTTGCGTTATTGGTCGCTGGCGCGGCATTAGCACTAACGGCGAAACCTAAGCCTAACGAACAGGCGCTAATCAGCACTACTTTAGATAATTGAGTCGTCAGTTTATCGATATATCTAGACATACTTGTCTCCTTATTATTGTGGTATTTCTTAAATCCATTTTTTGGTAGTTACTTACTTTTTTAACAAAGTGAAATTAATTGCTTTCTAGTTCTTGCGTTGAGTGCTTGTTGCTTGCTTCACTTTCGTTTAGCTCGGCTTTAGGCTGCTCACTTTCAGTTTTTTCATTGTCATTTTGCTTATTTTCTAGCGTTTTAGCAGCTTTACCTTGACGACGCGCTTCTAGCTCAGATTTGGGTATCCAAGCCCATGTCATCTCAACGACGATAGGATCACGGTCGTTATCGGACTCACGGTCATGAATCACGCACGGTATGACCATCTCACCTTTTGGCGTATTTAAAATATCTAAGCGCTGCTCGTCAGATAATGATGCCACCGCGGCGATTTGACCTTTTTTAATCGGGCGATAAAAATTCACCGAGTAAGACTTAATCAATAATACGCGATCAGAGGGTAGGTTTAAACCCAAAATAAACCCTGTTGCGGTTTCCGCAAGTAAGGTGATAGCAACCGCATGAACCGAGCCAATATGATTTTGCACCGCTTTGGTGTTATTTAAGCTGACCACCACTTGATTGGGATCGACGTGCTCATAATAAATACCTGTTGTGCCCACGTACGGCACCACTTTACCAAAGGCTTTCGATAAAATGCTGGCGCGCGCGGCCGCAGGCAGAAACTTGGTGACAGATAGCAGTTTGGTAAATTGGTTGCTGATGGGTTTTAATGGGCTATTTGGTTTTTCGTCTAGCATTTTGGTGTTGTCAGAGACTTTGGTTGGCAGTTTATTGCTCAATTTGCTAGGGAGTTTTTTTAATAATCCTGACATACAACATTCCTCAAGTTAAAGTGGGATTTACAGTGTTTTACTAGTGCGATAAAAAATATTGAGATGATTGATAAGTTAGCGAATTCTTTTATCTTAGCAACGATGTTAGTTATGGTACATTAAGTGCCGTATCGCTACCATTATTAACATGAACTGCCGCGCGTATAAAATATGACTAACGTAACGGTATCTTAGGTATGAGAAATAATGCCATTTTTGTTAGCTCGTTTAATTTTAGCGAGCCACGTTATGATCGTCAGGTTTTAGCACATTTCAACTATTTTGCCGTTTTTTTCTCATGTTCGACAATGCCATGCTAGATAAGGTCATGCCAAATATGTCTCCTTCCAAACCAACCAATATCATCTATACAGGCGTTGCTGGTACAGGTAAAACCTATCGCTTGCTCCAAATCGCACAGCAATATACTGACTACTTACCAAAGATAAATGACAAAGAATTATTGAGACAACTTTTGCAGCCGTTAAGCTGGCGTGACGTGGTTTGCTTAATATTTTTGGATTTTAAGTCGAAAAAACAGGACTTGGTCAAGGTACCAGAAATTGTCAATCATGAGTTTTTTGTCAATAAAGCGGCGCAAAATGCGCGCGAGAAAAACTTAAGCAATACCGCTTGGTCTGTGCTGCAAATGCACACGTCTATGAGCTCACAAACGGTGAGTTATAAAAACCGCGCCAGCCAAGCCTATTTTGATAAAGATAATAGCGGCGCATGGTATTTACTGCCAGAAAGTATAGATTTGTTAAGTGATTTAGCGCAGCAATTAGCTGAGTTTCAACAGGCGCAGCGCGAGAATAATAGCCAAAATAAAGAGTTCCGTCAGCAGCGCTTTAGTATGGTCAGCTTTCATCAAGCCTATGGTTATGAGGAATTTGTTGAAGGTATCCGTCCGGTGATGGCGTCATCCGATCATACAGAAAATAGCTCATCTCAAATGAGTTATGACGTGCAAGATGGTGCGTTTTTGAAATTGTGCCAACGCGCTGCCAATAATCCTGAGCAGCGTTATGCGATGCTGATTGATGAGGTCAATCGTGCTAACGTGTCACGGGTCTTTGGCGAGCTATTAAGTTTGATTGAACCCGATAAACGCGCTAGCATGGCAAATGCGATGACGGTTAATTTGGCGTATTCAGGGCGAACCTTTAGCGTCCCTGCCAACGTTGATATTTATGCCACCATGAACACCCAAGACCATTCATTAACGCCGCTTGATATGGCATTACGGCGGCGTTTTCGCTTTATTGATTGTCCGCCGCAGTCGGAATTATTACCTGTTATTTATCTCAATCAAGACTTAAAAGCTGATAATACAGAAGCGTTTAAGTCAGAAGAAACAATAGATTTGGCGAAACTCTTAACCGGTTTAAATCACCGTATTACGCAAACCCTTGGTGCAGAGGCACAATTAGGTCATGCGTTTTTATGGTCAGTAGACAGTCTTGAGCACTTGCAAACGGCACTGATTGAACAAATCATTCCGCAATTGGCACAAGCAGCGGGCGGGCAAGTCACTGTTTTGCAATATATCTTTCAAGATGAGCAGCAGCCCCTAAGCGCGAAGTTTATACAAGATAGCCAAGCGCTGTTTGATAATGCCAATAACTTAGTCAGTCCTAATAATTCAAATCCAATGTTTGCCGACCAGCATTCATTGCTCGGCCAGTCTATGAGTAGTGGCAGTTATAAAATTAATGCCGATTTAATCAATAATACTGCTGAGTTTGCCAAGCCGTTTGTCTATCAGCGTTTATATTAACAAGGTGGCTAGCTTGTGATGAGTAGAGTATTACAGTCTGAGAGCAAAGCGATAGGCAGCGACATTAATCATAACGTTAATAGTGGCAATAATAATAGTGCCAATAGTAATAGTGCGAGTATTGCTAATAACGTCAATGCGGCTGCACTTAATGCTAATATTATTACGGTGTTTGAGCATCAACGTTTAACAGCCCATGATTTTGCGCACGTAGCGGACTTTCATTGGCTAATGGTGCAAGAGTTTGCCGTTTTTAGCATTAAACGTCAGCAAGGACAATGGCAACTAAAAGTCGGCCATTATATTGGTATTATTTTATTGCCAAGTGGGATGTCACTTGAGATGTTGCCCAAGTTAATAGCAAAAACGTCTAGCAAACATAATTCGTCACAGCCATACGGTTTAGCTAAAACCAATGACATCAATCAAACGCGGCAATGGGTGCAGAATATGCTGGCAGATTTAACCAGCAGTCATGATAAAAATAAGCTTCCTAATACAAAAAACTTTGGCCAATTTAGCAATCAGTTAGCAGCGCTACCGACTAAAGCAATGCCATTATCTGACTGGCTGATTGCGCAGTTTTTACAGCGTTTGGCGCATTATCAGCCGACGAAGCACTATCAGGCGAAAATCCATAACCAAGCAGCGTTACAAGGTCGTTTGCTGATTAAAGAGCAATTACGCCATAACAGCATGCAGCCGCATAAGTTTGTCTGTGAAAGCAGTGTACTGAGCCAAGAGATGCTGTGTAATCGCTTGATTAAAAGCGCGCTGAATTTACTTACTCCGTTATCTCCGCCATCAATGTCACTGCCCGCATTACAGCAGTGGCGACAAGTAGCAGTGTTAAGTCGTTATGAGTTGCAGCGGCTTGAGTCTTTTTATCAGCAAGCAAAGCGGCAATTGGCACTGCAGCCTTTATCTCGGCAGCAATTACAAGCGGCGCAGCAGTTATTGGACTTAGCTTATTGGCTCTTGCAGCAATCTGACGCTCATACTGGCAATGGCATTAAGCCGCAAACATTAGCCAAGCAAAACGCCGCACAACCGCGCCTATGTTTATTGATTGATATGAATCAAGCGTTCGAGCAATGGACAAGCCTGCGCATAGCGGCCCAGTTTCAGCAAATTGATTTGGCTTATAAGCCTTTGTTTCAAGCACAGCGAGTGTGGCTACATGATGTAAAAGGGCAGGCGTGTTTGTCCATTCGTCCTGATTTATTGATTTATAAAAGTGCTCATTTGCAGACTGGACCTAACATTAAAGCGCTGGGTGAGGATGACGTAAAATCAGAAACGCATACCTCTGCTCACTCACCCCAATCAGGCAATTATAGCCATGTGATTGATATTAAATGGAAGCATTTACCGCATGCAGGGGCGATAAGTGCGGGCGACGCCTATCAGTTGAGCAGTTACGCGCAGGCTTATCACGCCGAGCAGGGCTGGCTGGTTTATCCGGTACAGGACGATAGCAGACAACCAATCCTGCTCCAGCAACAAGCTTATAATGACGCAGACAATGATAAAAGCTACAAAAAGCCGTCCAATCATGCCAAATTATGGCTGATACCCTTTAATGTGCTGACCGGAAAAGTAAACGGTGACTTGCTTCCAGATTTGAATGTAGTATAATAAGCGCTGTTGGCAATGTAGTATTAAGGTCAGTAAAAAACCAACGTTGCGACGCCGCCATTGTTATAAAAATGGCGCATTTTTGAAAGAATTTAACGATTCTTTAAAATAATCAAAAATAGGTGTTGACACAATCGGCTTTACCCCTTAATATGTGCACCTCGATAGCGAGGAACATTAACAAGTTAGCGGTATTACCAACAACAAGTTAAGTAACAAATTATCGAGATAATAGAGAATTTCGGAGTGTGGCGCAGTTTGGTAGCGCATCTGGTTTGGGACCAGAGGGTCGTAGGTTCGAATCCTATCACTCCGACCATCTATTTAAAGAGCCTTACAGGCTTTTTTTTATGTATGATGATATTGTTTTTATGTTAGATATTTCTGATATGATAAACCAATCAAAATATATAAAAGTCCTCTAAGAGCGCCTGTAGCTCAGCTGGATAGAGCATCTCCCTTCTAAGGAGGTGGCCGCAGGTTCGAATCCTGCCAGGCGCACCATTTAGCCTGTCAATCTTGCCTTATCAGGCAATAGTTATGGCGGTTGTAGCTCAGTTGGTAGAGCCCCGGGTTGTGATCTCGGTTGTCGTGGGTTCGAGTCCCATCAGTCGCCCCATATTTTATTCTGCATCTCCTTCCTTATTAAATTCAAAAATATCAAAATAACACTGCTTGCCTTTACTGGCATTTTTTTGTGCCTGTTTGTTTTATATCAATGCATACTTTTTAAGTTATGATGATATGCGAACTAGCCTGCTGTTTTAATTCTAATAAGTTATAAACTTCCTAGGCATTTAATGTTTAAACATCTGCTAGCCTTTTTTCGCTATTTTTCTTATGATAGATAGGCTCGCGATTGTTCTATCATTTGTTAAGCCTTGTTCAATTAAGCTATCACATTAAATTATTTGGTGGTGTTCTAAAAAGTATGCTGGCGATAGAAGTCAATAAGAAATCTATGCTAAGTTCCCTGATTCTATAGGGCTTTCAAGGCTTCAAAAATTGTTCAAGTTTTAACCAGCATACTTTTTGACACACCACCAATTATTTACTCGATATTCTTATTCAAATTTTTGCTTTGATTTTATCCAAAATAAAATGCCTATCAAATAAAAATAAAATTTTTTGCCCCATTATTTTAAAAGATTTTGCAGTCATCAGTGCTTTGTTTCTATTTTTAAATTTTTCTATATTAATTACCCATGATTGAGGAAGTGATGGATGGACGCACTAAGCGTGTTGCTACAAAATGTACATTTATTCGAAACGAAGTATTATCGATTAAATGTGACGGGCAATTGGTCTTATTCACTCACTAGGCAAGATACGATTTTATTTTATTTGGTGATGTCGGGTGGTTTTTGTATCGACGTCGGCAATGGCCCACGAGAAACGCGCGCCGGTGACATGATTATGATTCCAAGCGCGCATCAGCACGTGAGTTATGCGCTAAATTATTATAGTGATGAGGCGCAGCCGTTAGATGAGTTATTGACGAGCTGTAAAGATCATACGCTGGATTTAAAGGGTGACGGTGATTTTGAAGCGTCATTGATATTAATCGAGTGTAAGTATGATAAGGCGATGATTCGGCCTTTATTGTCCGTACTGCCATCGATTCTGCCGGAAGTCAATGATGAAGATGATGGCCGGTTTGAGGTGATTGATGTTGAGATTAGGCTACTGACGCTAGAGGCTGAGCACGAGCGCATGGGTAAAACCGCGGTGATCAATCATTGGGCAAGTATTATGATGATTGAATGTTTGCGGGTATATATTGAAAGTCTGCCTGAAGCCACTGAGAATTGGCTAAAAGCGATGAAGGATCCGTTTTTGACCAAAGCGCTGGTTGCGATGCATGAGATGCCAAGCGAAAATTGGACCATTAATAAGCTTGCTGAGGTAGCAGGCATGTCACGCTCAAGCTTTGCTCAGCGCTTTAAAGAGGTCGTTGGTATACCGCCGTTGACCTATTTGATGGATTATCGCTTGCGCTTGGCCGCGCGTTATTTGCGTTTGCAGCAAAACAGTATCAGCCGTATTAGCGGTTTGGTCGGTTATGCCTCGGATTCAACCTTTAGCCAAGCGTTTAAGCGTGTTTACGGCATCTCACCTAAAGCTTATCGGCAGCAGTATCAACAACAAACGCTCTCTTAATTAGCTGTTAACTGCTATACCTTTTTAAAAAGCGCTCAGGCTATTTATCGGCCTTAGCGCTTTTTTGCTCGATGCTCATTATTAATTAAAACTCCCGCCTTTTACCATAACTATTACTTACCATCACCTTTATCACTGATTTCGATACTGAGTATTTCGGCGATGGCTAGCTGACAATGCACTTAGGTTAAGGTACTATAGAGTCATGTTTTGCCCAAGCGTAGTAGTGAGATTTTAGCGCATTTTATGGCACTGTCTGCTGGCCGCTATCGATAAGTAGTTGGTTTTAAACGCTGATAGACTATTCATTTAGGATAACTTGGGCAAAGTTTATTTTTGCAGCTAATGGTATTTTATGACTGAACCAACCGCTAAGCCAACCGTGACTTCAAATAGCCAGCGTACTACTGCGTCCGCTACGCCGACGGGCAACGCTGATAAAAAAGACGTAAAAAGTAAGGCGAAAAATAAACCGCGTACGGCAAAAAACAAGCAAAAAACCAATATTACGCCTGCGCTTGATAAAGCGGCGCTGCTCGCGTTATTTACGTTATCAAATACTGAGTCAAATGTTGAATTAGGCGTTGAGCAAGCAAGTCTAAATACTCTTAGCAGCAGTGAGTCGAACAGCAGCGAAACCAATGTCGCC
This sequence comes from Psychrobacter sp. Sarcosine-02u-2, assembly GCF_002836335.1. Classification (NCBI taxonomy): domain Bacteria; kingdom Pseudomonadati; phylum Pseudomonadota; class Gammaproteobacteria; order Moraxellales; family Moraxellaceae; genus Psychrobacter; species Psychrobacter sp. Sarcosine-02u-2. Next base: position 67,810 of record NZ_PJBX01000159.1, read on the forward strand.
ACGCAGCGGTTAGCGCTTTATCGTCGTCAGCATGAGCGCACACGCCAGCTATATATGGCCTCCGCCGCTACTCGTCCTACGTATCTGGTGCAAACGCTAAAAACGCAGTTTGCAGAATATCAGCAATATTTACTGGCGCAGCAGCTTGATAAACGTGGTCTGATGGATACCGATGGGCTAGAGCGTTTATGGCAACAGTTGCACGTGGTCGATGATATTATCGAAGATATCGTGCGTCATATGCCCGCACAGCAGCCCGCCGGTTGGCAGCTGACGACACAAGATGGTCATAATCCACTGCGTTTCCCTACCGTTGGTAAGCTCAAACATGACAAGCCTATTGTAGATCAAGGCAGCTTAAACAGTTATGTGCTTGGTCATTTTGGCGTCAGTAGTTTTACCTATGACCGCGCTTATTATATTGGTCATGTAGTTGGTTACTTATTTAGCTGCTATTTTTGTGCTCATCTGTCTATCAGCTATGGGGTTACCGCACTTGGTCCGCAGGTCGTGAGCGACTATGAATACGCTAGTTTAGAGACGCCACATATGGTAAGACTGCTACAAGGCTTGGATGGTTATTGCAAAAAACGTATTTATCAATTGGCCGTTATTTGCGCGCGCCTTAGCGTCTTCGCCAGTGACAAGCGTATCGAGCGCATGCTGATTGCTGAAGTCAATGATTTTGATAAAAAATTGCAACAACAGCATCTAGATGTTTTACTGTTACAAGGTTTAATGCCAGATAGCAGTGATTCTACGCCGCTTTTTTAAGACTTTTACTCTTTAAAATCTATTGTAAAACTTCTGTTTATCAGCATGTTAAATTGCTCACCTTAGGATATTTGCTGCTATGCCCGCTTATCATTATAAAGCGTTAGATGACCATGGCAGTGTCCAAAAAGGCTTACTTGAAGGCGATTCTGCGCGGCAAGTGCGCCAGCAGCTGCGTGATAAACAGTGGACGCCCGTCGAAGTCACCGCCGTCAATGACCGACAAAGCCAAAGTAAAAACCGCTATAAAAAACCATCGGCTTATGAATTAGCACTGCTGACTCGTCAATTATCGGTATTACTTGCCGCCGGTATTCCTTTAGAGGAAACGCTGGCTGCCGTCGCCAAACAATCACCAAAAACCCATATTAAATCATTAATGCTTGCCGTGCGCTCGCATGTGCTAGAAGGTTTAAGCCTCGCACGCGCCCTGCAACAAGCCGCTAGTTTTCCGCCGCTTTATATCGCCACCATTGCGGCAGGGGAAAAGTCCGGTCATTTAGATTTAATCCTTAATCAGTTGGCAGATTACACCGAAAACCGTTTTGCCCTACAAAAGAAAATCCAAGGGGCGATGGTCTATCCAATTGTATTAATGGTAATGGCAGTCGGGGTCATTATGGGGCTAATGAGCTTTGTGGTTCCCAAGATTGTCAAAGTTTTTGAGCAATCTGAGCAAGCGCTGCCGCTGATTACCCAAATCGTCCTGAACTTATCAAATATCATTACCCAGTGGTGGTGGTTGATGCTTCTGGTATTGGCAGGGGCGGCGTTTTTGTTTTATCGCTTTGCGCAAACCCAAGCAGGCAAATTAGCCATAGACAGTATGGTACTGAGACTACCGATATTGGCGCGCTTATCAAAAGGGCTTAATGCGGCCCGTTTTGCCAGTACGCTTGCGATATTGGTGCGCTCAGGGGTACCGTTGATTGAAGCGCTGCATATAGGGGCGGCGGTGACGACCAATTTACACATTCAAAAAACCATTATCACCGCAGCCGATAGAGTCACCGAAGGCTCAAGCTTATCGAGTCAGTTAGGAAAATCTACCTACTTTCCGCCAATGATGGTGCAAATGATTAAAAGTGGGGAAAACTCAGGCGAGCTTGAAAATATGCTCAGCCGCGCCGCCAATATGCAAGAAGCCGAAGCGACCAACTTTATCAGCACCTTGCTGTCGTTACTTGAGCCGCTCATGTTGGTATTGATGGGCGTGGTGGTCATGATTATTGTCATGGCAGTGATGCTACCGATAGTGAATATGAATGATTTGGCAGGTTAGTAAACGCTTAAGCTTTGTTAATTTCTCTGTAGCTGGCTCAAAATCCATTACCTTTATCTTGCTAAAGCTTCCGCTAAATTTCTTAAGCCTTGCTTAGTGTTGTAGATTGTTGACAACGGTATGTTTTTACTAGAGCGCAGCCAGTCATCAGGCTATAGTAAGCGCCAGTCAAAAGCTTTGCTTATAAACTGCTTAGTATAAAGGATAGCGGTTATCCAACATTTCACGGCATGTATCCATAAAAGTAGATATTCATAACAATCCATTGCAGCGCTGGATAAAAATAAAAGCATGGTTTATAGTGATAAACGGTTGAGGGTTCATTAATCTAAAGCCAACCCACTAAAACGCTCTGAACAGTACATTCATTATTTATATCACCTGATACCAAAAGCGATGACCAAAGCGATGACTATAATTGACACGATGCAAGTAGATACCATGCCAAAAAACGCTAGGAATGACGATAAGTTGCAGGCAGAAAACATGAATGAAAATATGCCCGCTGCTCTGAAAGGTCGTCCGTCAATGTCTCATAGCCAGTCTGGATTTACCCTTATTGAGATTATGGTAGTGATTGTGATTTTGGCCATTCTCGCAGGTCTAGTCGTACCAAAAGTGGTCGGACAAAGTGATAAAGCGCGCGTCAAAACCACAGAAACGGCGCTGGCAACGGTATCCAATGCGCTTGATATGTACAAAGTTGATAATTCACGTTATCCGACGACGGCGCAAGGTTTAGAAGCCCTAACCACACCGCCTGCTGACGCCAAAAACTATCCCGATGGCGGTTATATCAAAGGTGGCTATCCGACCGATGGTTGGGAAAACGAGTTGCAATATGTTGCGCCAGGTAGCGAAGGTCGTCCTTATGATTTATTTTCATTAGGCGCTGATGGGCAGCAAGGCGGCGAAGGGCAAGATGCTGATATTTATGCTCAGTTGTAAGCTGCGATTTAAAGTGATTAGATTAAAGTGATTAGCGCTGAGCAACATAGCATTTTCTAACACTTTACTGATTAAAGCGGCGTTAAAATTTCTATATATCAACCAATAAGGCTTTATTGGTTGATATTTTTTATGAAAGCATAAAATAAGTACTATGTTAGTAAGTACCATGCTAAACAGACGGCCACCATATACGTTTAGCCTTTTTAATTAAAAGTCATTACAAACAGTTGTTAAAAGTAACCTTTAAAACCCGCTATCAAAGGTAGTTATTTATGTTTATCAAAACAGCCACCCCAGTTATCAATAAACGCCTTGCTAAAAAACCTCATCTATTGGCAATGGCGCTTATAAGCACTTCGTTGATGACAGGTTTATCAACAATTTCAATGAGCGCGCAGGCAGCAGGGCTTGGTGAATTGTTTGGCAATAATAATGCAGCACAATCGAAGTTTTTGCCAGTCGATAAAGCTTTTAAAGTAGATAGTATTACCAAGGCGACGTCTAAAGGCACGCAGTTATCGATTACCTTTGATATCACGCCCGGCCATTACGTTTATAAAGACAAGCTGATGCTAAGCTTTCCAAAGGGCATCAGTGCGACGCCATTTCGCTTTAGCCAGTCGCCAATTTCTATTAATGATCCTACCTTTGGGAAAGTGCCTGTTTTTACGCAAAAAAATATCATCGCTACCACCACCCTGAGTACCAATAATGGTAAAGGCGCCAAAAATGTACCCGTTGTCATCGGCTGGCAGGGCTGTGCTAAAGCGGGTTTATGCTATCCGCCCGAGAAAATTAAAACCACGGTCAATATTGGCACAGCTCGTAAATAAATAATGATGTAAATAGAAAAGTCCATACAGACAGTGAATTGGTCAATTCGAATTTTGGTAATAATAGGTAGCCCTTCATGTCCCTTAAGAGCGCAGAAAAGTCTCTGTCATTAACGCAAAATAAACCGTCAAAAAAATCTTATCTGTTGGCGTTCGCTTTAAGCGCTGGTTCATTATTGGCAGGGCTAGCAGCGACTGGGCTGATGGCCGTGCCAGTGGCATCGCAAGCGGCAGGGTTGGGCGATTTATTTAGCAGTGATAAAAGCGCGACCCAACCGAAATTTTTACCCGTTAACGAAGCGTTTCAAGTTAGCAGTAGCAGCAAACCGACCAATAATGGCACGCGCTTAGCGATTAACTTTGACATTACGCCTGAGCACTATGTTTATAAAGACCAAATTAAGCTAACGCTGCCTGCTGGCGTGACCGCCGCGCCTTTTACCTTTAGCCAAAAGCCTGTCTCCATTGATGATCCGACCTTTGGAAAAGTACTGGTATTTGACCAAGCCAATATGGTTGCTAGCACTATATTGAGTAGTAATGGCAAGGCGATAAATAATGCCGCCGTGACGATAGGTTGGCAAGGCTGTGCCAAAGCAGGACTTTGTTATCCACCGGAGAAAATAAAAACCACGGTCAAAATTGCTGCTGCGTCACAATCGGCAGCCAATAGTTCAAGTAGCACTGCTACAGTTTCTGCGAGCAATAACAGCAATGCAGAAACTGCGCAAGCATCTACAGAGGCGACTGATACTGATCGTCTTGCTACAGAGCAAACTACGCCAGATGACGAGGTGATTGATTACGCTTTGTTAGATGATGAAGCATTAGATGCAGAGCTTGGTACTAGCAATACCATCTCTGGTGTCGATGAAGAAGTTGTAGGCGACAATGTCACAAGTAATATGCCAGCAAACGATAGCGCTACAACTGCAACAAACAATACCGTTGTCGTTGATAACGCCATTAATAGTGACCCTTTTGGCTTAGCTTCGCATCCGTGGTTGGCATTGGTGTTATTGTTCTTGGCAGGGTTGGG